>NZ_JAANNX010000163.1:0-2147 GCF_013363615.1 Streptomyces sp. CAI-85
CACCGTCGCCCACCACGACCAGCGCGGTGAAGCTGAAGCGACGACCACCCTTCACAACCTTGGCGACACGGTTGATCGCGACGACGCGCTCAACGTACGCGGTCTTCTCGGCGGCAGCAGCGCCGCCGTCACGGCCCTTCCGGTCCCGCCGCTCGCCGCCACCGGCACCGCCACCGCGGCGCTGGGGTCCAGCCATTGGAATTACCTCTCTCTGTCTCCGCTAGCTACGGAACCAGGGCTCAGAACTTGAGCCCGGCCTCGCGGGCGGCGTCCGCCAGGGCGGCGATGCGCCCGGCGTACTGATTGCCACCACGGTCGAACACGACTGCCTCGACACCGGCGGCCTTGGCGCGCTCGGCGACCAGGGCGCCGACCGACTTGGCCTGCGCGGACTTGTCGCCCTCGCCACCGCGGATCGTGCTGTCCAGGGTGGACGCCGACGCCAGGGTGTGACCCTTGATGTCGTCGATGACCTGGGCGACGATGTGGCGGTTCGAGCGCGTCACGACGAGGCGCGGACGCTCGGCCGTACCCGAGATGTGCTTACGGATCCGGATGTGGCGACGCTTGATCGCGGCACGCTTGTAAGCGTCGCCCTTGAGGATCTTCTGCCCGTATGCCATGGCTTACTTACCCGCCTTTCCGACCTTGCGGCGGATGACTTCGCCCTCGTACTTGACGCCCTTGGCCTTGTACGGGTCGGGCTTGCGCAGCTTGCGGATGTTGGCCGCAACCTCGCCGACCTTCTGCTTGTCGATGCCCTCGACCGAGAACCGGGTGGGGGCCTCCACCTTGAAGGTGATGCCCTCGGGGGCCTCGACGGTGATCGGGTGGCTGTAACCGAGCGCGAACTCGAGGTTCGAGCCCTTCGCGGTCACGCGGTAACCGACACCACTGATCTCGAGCTTCTTCACGTAACCCTGGGTCACGCCGGTGATCATGTTCGCCACCAGCGTGCGGGACAGGCCGTGCAGGGCCTTGCTCTGACGCTCGTCGTTGGGACGGGTGACGTTCAGAACGCCGTCCTCGCCCTTGGCGATCGCGATCGGCGAGACGATCGTGTGGGTCAGCGAGCCCTTGGGGCCCTTGACCGACACCGTCTGGCCGTCGATGGTGACGTCCACGCCGGCGGGAACCGTGATGGGGAGCTTGCCAATGCGCGACATAGCTGTCTCTCCGTTCCCTTCCGCTACCAGACGTAGGCGAGAACTTCTCCGCCTACGCCCTTCTTGCCGGCCTGCTTGTCGGTGAGGAGACCGTGCGACGTGGAGATGATCGCCACGCCGAGGCCGCCCAGCACCTTCGGCAGGGAGGTGGACTTCGCGTACACCCGGAGACCGGGCTTGGAGATCCGCTTGATGCCCGCGATGGAGCGCTCACGGTTCGGGCCGAACTTCAGCTCGAGGGTGAGGTTCTTGCCGACCTCGGCGTCCTCGACCTTCCAGCCCGTGATGAAGCCCTCCTGCTGGAGGATCTCCGCGATGTGCGACTTGATCTTGGACGC
Organism: Streptomyces sp. CAI-85; assembly: GCF_013363615.1. Lineage (NCBI taxonomy): Bacteria > Bacillati > Actinomycetota > Actinomycetes > Kitasatosporales > Streptomycetaceae > Streptomyces > Streptomyces sp. CAI-85. Next base: position 1,505 of record NZ_JAANNX010000163.1, read on the forward strand.
CGGCATCGTCACGGAGTCGTGGTACGCCGAGTTCGCGTTCCGCAGACGCGTCAGCATGTCTGCGATCGGATCAGTCATGGTCATGAATTGGCCTGTGGCCTCTCTCGCCGGGGTTTCCTGGTGCGCCATCCCTCTCCCCGATCCGAGACGGGACGGGTGCGGCGCGGTGGACCTACGGCGTAGTAAGTCGTACGGGCGACTGTCAGGCGCCCAACCCTCCAAGCCTAAGCCATGAAGAGGTGGGCGCCTGACACGCCCATTGCTTACCGAGAGCCTCCGGAACCCCTAAATAGGGGTTTACCAGGAGCTCTTGGTCACGCCCGGCAGCTCGCCGCGGTGAGCCATCTCACGAAGGCACACACGGCAGAGGCCGAACTTGCGGTACACGGAGTGCGGACGGCCGCAGCGCTGGCAACGGTTGTACGCACGCACAGCGAACTTCGGCTTGCGAGCAGCCTTAGCGATCAGAGCCTTCTTCGCCATCTCGCTCACGCCTCCTTGAAGGGGAAGCCGAGGTGACGAAGGAGCGCGCGGCCCTCAGCGTCGTTGGTCGCCGTGGTGACCACGGTGATGTCCATACCCCGGACACGGTCGATCTTGTCCTGGTCGATCTCGTGGAACATGACCTGCTCCGTGAGACCGA
>NZ_JAANNX010000067.1:0-25605 GCF_013363615.1 Streptomyces sp. CAI-85
GCATCAAGTTCTTCGCCCGCGGCGGCCACAAGCTCGCCGACGAGCTGGAGGACCGCATCGAGTCCGTCTACGAGGAGCACCGGCGCGGTGAGCCCTGGGAGCGGCCGACCGGCTCCGGCGTCGGCCGGGTGCGCGCCTACGACGAGGGCTTCGACCGTTACGTCGCCCATCTGATCGCCGTCCTGCCGAACCGGCTCGACGGGCTGAAGATCGTCCTCGACGAGGCGCACGGCGCCGCGGCCCGGGTGTCGCCGGAGGCGTTCGCGCGGGCCGGGGCCCAGGTCGTCACGATCGGGGCCGAGCCGGACGGGCTCAACATCAACGACGGGTGCGGGTCGACCCACCTGGAGAAGCTGACGGCGGCCGTCGTCGAGCACGGCGCCGACCTCGGTATCGCGCACGACGGCGACGCCGACCGGTGCCTGGCCGTGGACCACCTCGGCGAGGAGATCGACGGCGACCAGATCCTCTCCGTCCTTGCCCTCGCCATGCGCGAGCGCGGCGTACTGCGCTCCGACACCGTCGTCGCGACCGTGATGTCCAACCTCGGCTTCAAGCTCGCCATGGAGCGCGAGGGCATCCAGCTCGTCCGGACCGCCGTCGGCGACCGGTACGTGCTGGAGGAGATGAAGGAGCACGGCTACGCGCTGGGCGGCGAGCAGTCCGGGCATGTGATCATCCTCGATCACGCGACCACCGGCGACGGCACCCTGACCGGCCTGCTGCTGGCGGCGCGGGTCGCCCAGACGAAGCGGCCCCTGCGGGAACTGGCCGGGATCATGGAGCGGCTGCCCCAGGTCCTCGTCAACGTGCCGGACGTGGACCGGACCCGGGTCGGGGACTCGGCCGAGCTGGCCGACGCGGTCGCCGACGCCGAGCGCGAGCTGGGGGAGACCGGCCGGGTGCTGCTGCGCCCCTCCGGCACCGAGCCGCTGGTGCGGGTCATGGTCGAGGCGGCGGACATCGACCAGGCCCGCGCGGTCGCGGGCCGACTGGCCGACGTGGTGAAGTCCGCGCTCGGCTAGCAGCCTCGCTCTGAGACGATCGGCCCGGTCCCCGCGCACATCGCGCGGGGACCGGGCCGTTCTCACAGCTTGCGCAGGCTGAGGCGTTGGACCTTGTGGTCGGGGCCCTTGCGGACGACCAGGGTGGCGCGGCCGCGGGTGGGGGCGATGTTCTCCACCAGGTTGGGCTTGTTGATGGTGCGCCACATGGTGCGGGCGTAGTCGAGGGCCTCGTCCTCGGAGACCTGGGTGTACTTCGTGAAGTACGAGTTCGGGTCCTGGAAGGCGGTGTCGCGCAGCTTGCGGAACCGGTTGAGGTACCAGCGCTCGATGTCCTCGGTGCGGGCGTCGACGTACACGCTGAAGTCGAAGTAGTCGGCGAGGCCCACCCGAGTGCGGCCGTCGGTGCCCGGCAGGGCGGGCTGGAGGACGTTCAGGCCCTCCACGATCAGGATGTCCGGGCGGCGCACGGTGAGCTTCTCGCCGGGGACGATGTCGTAGATCAGGTGGGAGTAGACGGGCGCGGTGACCTCGTCCTTGCCGGCCTTGATGTCGGCGACGAACCGGGTCAGGGCGCGGCGGTCGTAGGACTCCGGGAAGCCCTTCCTCGACATCAGGCCGCGGTTCTCCAGCTCCCGGGTGGGCAGCAGGAAGCCGTCGGTGGTGACCAGCTCCACCCGGGGGTGCTCCGGCCAGCGGGACAGCAGGGCCTGGAGGAGCCGGGCGACCGTGGACTTGCCGACCGCCACCGAGCCGGCCACCCCGATGACGAACGGCGTGCCGGACTGGGAGCCCTGCTCGCCGAGGAAGGTGTTGAGCGCGCCCCGCAGCCCGTCCGTGGCGCCGATGTACAGGTTGAGCAGGCGCGACAGCGGCAGATAGATGTCACGCACCTCGTCGAGGTCGATGACGTCACCCAGGCCGCGCAGCCGCTCGACCTCCTCCGCGGTCAGCGGCAGCGGAGTCTTCTCACGCAGCGCGCTCCACTCGGGGCGGGTGAGATCGACGTAGGGAGTCGCCTCCGGCCTGGACCGGTGGGCGCTCCGGGGTATCGAGGAGACCGGAGAGATCACAGTCCATTGTTAACGGAGTTTGAACACGATGGCGGGTGGGGTCCGTCACGTGCCCGGAGGCGTTCGTACCCCGGTGGGAATTTCCGAAATCGGGCACGCGGAGCCTCTTTCGGGACGTCCGGCGGCCGTAGGCTGCCGCGCATGTGCGGAATCGTGGGATACGTGGGGTCTCAGTCGGCGCTCGAGGTCGTCATGGCCGGGCTGAAGCGGCTGGAGTACCGGGGGTACGACTCGGCGGGTGTCGCCGTGCCGGCGGACGGGGGGCTCGCCGCCGCCCGGAAGGCGGGCAAGCTCGTCAATCTGGAGAAGGAGCTGACGGAGCGGCCGCTGCCGACCGGCACCACCGGCATCGGCCACACCCGGTGGGCCACGCACGGCGGGCCGACGGACGCCAACGCGCATCCGCACCTCGACAACGCGGGCCGGGTCGCCGTCGTGCACAACGGGATCATCGAGAACTTCGCCGTGCTGCGGGCCGAGCTGGCCGAGCGCGGGCACGAGCTGCTGTCCGAGACCGACACCGAGGTAGTGGCCCATCTGCTCGCCGAGGAGTTCTCGGTGACGGCCGACCTCGCCGAGGCCATGCGGCTGGTGTGCCGGCGGCTGGAGGGGGCGTTCACGCTGGTCGCGGTGCACGCCGACGAGCCGGACGTGGTCGTGGGGGCGCGCCGCAACTCGCCGCTCGTGGTGGGCGTCGGCGAGGGGGAGGCGTTCCTCGCCTCGGACGTCGCCGCGTTCATCGCGCACACCCGGTCGGCGATCGAGCTGGGCCAGGACCAGGTGGTCGAGCTGCGGCGGGACGGGGTGACGGTCACCGGTTTCGACGGGCTCCCGGCGCGGACCCGCTCGTACCACGTCGACTGGGACGCCTCGGCCGCGGAGAAGGGCGGCCACGACTACTTCATGCTCAAGGAGATCGCCGAGCAGCCCAAGGCGGTCGCCGACACCCTCCTCGGCCGGATCGACGCCTCGGGCTCGCTGACGCTGGACGAGGTGCGGATCTCCGCCTCCGAGCTGCGGGAGATCGACAAGGTCGTCATCGTCGCCTGCGGTACGGCCTTCCACGCGGGGCTCATCGCCAAGTACGCCATCGAGCACTGGACGCGCATCCCCTGCGAGGTGGAGCTGGCCAGCGAGTTCCGCTACCGGGACCCGATCCTGGACTCGCGGTCGCTGGTCATCGCCATCTCCCAGTCCGGCGAGACGATGGACACCCTGATGGCGCTGCGGCACGCCCGTGAGCAGGGGTCCAAGGTGCTCGCCATCTGCAACACCAACGGCTCGACCATCCCGCGGGAGTCGGACGCCGTGCTGTACACGCACGCGGGTCCCGAGGTGGCGGTCGCCTCCACCAAGGCGTTCCTGACCCAGCTCGTGGCCTGCTATCTGGTGGCCCTGTATCTGGGGCAGGTGCGGGGCACCAAGTGGGGGGACGAGATCACCGCCGTCATCCGGGACCTCGCCCGGATCTCCGGTTCCGTCGAACAGGTCCTGGAGACCATGGAGCCGGTGCGGGAGCTGGCGCGGTCGCTCGCCGACAAGAAGACGGTGCTCTTCCTCGGCCGGCACGTGGGCTACCCGGTCGCCCTCGAAGGCGCGCTGAAGCTCAAGGAGCTGGCGTACATGCACGCCGAGGGCTTCGCGGCGGGGGAGCTGAAGCACGGGCCGATCGCGCTGGTCGAGGACGATCTGCCGGTCGTCGTGATCGTGCCGTCGCCGCGCGGCCGCTCGGTCCTGCACGACAAGATCGTCTCCAACATCCAGGAGATCCGGGCCCGGGGCGCCCGCACGATCGTGATCGCGGAGGAGGGGGACGAGGCGGTCGTGCCGTACGCCGACCATCTCGTCCGGGTGCCGGTCACGCCGACGCTGCTCCAGCCGCTGGTGGCGACGGTGCCGTTGCAGGTGTTCGCCTGCGAGCTGGCGACGGCCCGGGGCAACGAGGTGGACCAGCCGCGCAACCTGGCGAAGTCCGTGACCGTGGAGTGAGCGGTGCGGCGCCGGGGCCGGGCCCGGCGCCGGCCGGTCAGCCGTCGCCCTCGCGGCGCCGCCAGGACGCGCGGGCCCAGCGGACCAGCGAGTACTCCAGGACCGCCATGCCGAGCATGCCGTGCAGGGGCGGGAAACGGTCCTCCTGGATCCGGTCCACGATGAGGTATCCGCAGATCACCGGCCAGACGGCGGCCGCAGTGCCCAGGACGACGCAGAGCGCCGTCCAGCCCCAGCGGCGGGCCGTCCCGCGCAGGTCGCGGGGCGGCTTCTCGGGCGTGCGGGGCCGCGGGATCTGCTCCTCCGGGCGGGCCGGCAGCGGGACCACCGCGTCCGCCGGGGCGGCCGCGTCGATCGCCGCGATCCGCTCGGCGGTGACCCCCTTGAACAGGGTGGGTTCCACGGTGACGACGAACCCGTCGTGCCCGGTGAGGACACGGGCCCCGTCGGGCCGGGCGGTGATCGCCGCCAGGGCGTCGAAGCGGACGGTGACCGGGCCCCGGGGCGTCACCAGGCTCACGCCCTCGGCGCCGATCACCAGCGCGACCTGCTCGTTCTCCAGGGACACGTGCCGGGTGCCGGTCACCTCGTCCTCGGAGTGCTGCGGGGCCAGGGTGAGGCCCGCCCAGTCGACGCCCCGGCCCGGCACCTGGAGCAGGGCGCTCGCCCACGCCTCGCGGGCGACCTCGCGCAGATCGGCGAGGGTCACCGCGTCCAGCTCGGCCCGGTGCCGGTCGGGGCTGAGGATCGGATGCCCGAGCAGCAGGCTCAGCGCGTACGAGGGGAGCGAGACGGCGCCCAGGTCGGGAAGGTCGTACAGCTTGAGGAGCCTGGTGCGCACGGAGTCCAGTTCGGACTGCTCGATCCGGCCCGCGCGCAGCCGGGCGAGGGTGTCGACGAAACCGCCGACCACCGCGTCCTGCTTCTCCGGCAGGGCGTCGGCGTACGCGGTGAGGGTGGCGTACTCGGCGTCGCGCGGGGAGTAGTCGGCCTCCGCCGTGTAGGAGTAACCGCCCTCCTGGCGCAGGTCCTTGAAGAGGGCCCGGCCGACGACGTCGGCGTACACGGAGGCGGCCGTGGAGCGGCGGACGACGGAGGTGAGGACGACATGGCCGTCCTCGCCGTGGATGTAGGCCGGGGTGACCGGAAGGGCGCTGGTCGGGGCCGGGGCCGGGATGCGCTCGCCCGCCGGGAGGGCCAGGTCGAGGCCCTCCGGGACATGATCGGCGGTGATCCACAGGACCGCGTTGTCGCGGGTGAAGCGGGTCTCGGCCCACCGGCGGACCTGGTCGGCGGTCAGGCTCCAGGTGCCGGGCTCGCTGTATCCGGCCAGGCCGTAGCCCTGGGCGCCGTACCGCCACACCGGCATCTGGTGGTTCGGGCCGGTACCCCGGCCGGCCGCCTCGGTGCGCAGGATCTCCTTCTCGGTCTCCAGGCGCTCCATCGGCAGATCGCGCAGGCCCGCGCAGACGCCGTTGAGATGGGCGACGATCTCCTCCTCGGCGCCGGTGGCGTGGAAGAGGGTGTACGTGCTTCCCGTCGCGCCGTTGTGGTGCAGGTCGGACAGGCCGAGGCGGTGCAGGGCGAGATGCTCGACGAGATGGGTGATCCCGGCGGTGGCCAGGGTCTCGTCGGCGCGGCCCACCCGGAAGAAGAGACCGGCGGTGATCTCCTTGCCGGTCCCGGGGGCGTACAGGACGGGAACGCCCTGGACGGTCGTGTGCGAGAGCAGGCCGTCGAGCGTGTCCAGGCCGCTCGGGCCGGTGAGTCCGGTGGTCATCGGTGGGCCCCTCCCTGTGCCTGGAGCGCGGCGTCGCGGAACTTCAGGAATGTGGCCCTCGGGTCGCCCGTGTACTGCCAGGGGAACTCGGAGGCCAGGTCGCCGAGGAAGGCGAAGTGCGGGGCCGCCAGCGCGTGGTGGCCGCCGAGGGAGAAGGCGAACGCGAACACGCTGTGCGCGCCGACCGAGTTCCAGGTGGGGCGGTAGCCGGCGTGCAGCACGGACACCTGGGCGGCGAAGCGCAGATCGTCGCGGACCTGCACGCCCCGCAGATAGGCGGCGGATTCGGCGCCGTCCAGGTCCGCAGCGTGCTCGATGTGGGCGACGGCGACCACGGCGGCGGCGTCGGTGGCGTCGGGCGCGGAGGTCGCGCACTCGCGGGCGAAGCCGTGGGCCAGCTCCCAGGTGCCGCCCCACTTCGGGCAGAGCTGCTGGAGCAGTTGGGTCTGCGCCCGGTACAGATGCGGGTGGTGGGCGGAGAGCCGGTCGAAGCGGCGGCGGGCCTCCGCCCGGCCCAGCTCCAGACCGCGTGCGGTGAGCAGACGGGCCGTCCAGGCGGGGGCGTAGCCGGGCTGCTCGGCGCAGACGTCGATCAGCAGGCGCTCGGCCCTGCGCAGCCAGTCGTGGAACTGGCCGAACTGGTCCCGCGAGACGAGGTGGGCACGGGCGCCGCTGCGGATGTCCCAGCCGATGGTGATGTACCGCTCGGCGAGCAGGGTGCGGGGCAGCGGGTCGGCGGGGAGGTCGGCGGCGGCCCGCTCAAGAAACGTTTCGACACCGTCGATGCCGGCGAGCACGGACGCACCCGCGGTGACCTTCTCCACCGAGTCGAGCGCCGCGAACCAGGCCCGCACCTCGGGCCAGTTGCCCGCGCGGGCCGCGGTGCGCAGCGGGCGCAGCTCGGGTGTGTTGTCGAAGGGGCTGAAGGTGGGACCCGGCGGGCCCCAGCCCTCTTTCGTGGGTCTGCCGTCGGTTCCGCTCATGTCCCCCGCCCGCCTTTTTGTCATGATCAAGTCGCGGAAGGCTAGCAGGAAGCGGTGACATCCGGGTGGGCGGGCGGGGTTGCCGGGCCGCCCTCGGCGGCGGTCGTAGGGTGCTCGGCATGAGCATCATCGGGGTCGGTATCGACGTGGCCGAGATCGAGCGGTTCGCCGCCTCGCTGGAGCGGACCCCCGCGCTGGCCCAACGCCTCTTCATCGAGAGCGAGTTGCTGCTGCCGAGCGGCGAGCGCAGGGGGGTCGCCTCGCTGGCGGCGCGGTTCGCGGCGAAGGAGGCGCTGGCCAAGGCGCTGGGGGCACCGGCGGGGCTGCTGTGGACCGACGCGGAGGTGTACGTCGAGGACAGCGGGCAGCCGCGGCTGCGGGTCTCCGGGACCGTGGCGGCGCGCGCCGCCGAACTGGGCGTCCAGTCCTGGCATGTGTCGCTCAGTCACGACGCGGGGGTGGCCTCGGCGGTGGTGATCGCGGAGGGGTGACGGCGCGGCGGCGATTGCCGGGGCCGGGCGCCCGGCGGTGACAGACTCGGTCGTATGCGTACCGCGTACAGCGTAGAGACGGTCAGGTCAGCCGAGCGCGCGCTCATGGCGCTGCTTCCCGAGGGGGCGTTGATGCAGCGGGCCGCCGCCGGACTGGCGGCCGCCTGCGCCGATCTGCTCGGGCGGGTGTACGGGCGGCGGGTCGTCCTGCTGGTCGGCAGCGGGGACAACGGCGGCGACGCCCTGTACGCCGGGGCCCGGCTCGCCCGGCGCGGCGCAGGGGTGACGGCCGTCCTGCTCGCGCCCGGCCGGGCCCACGCCGAGGGGCTGGCCGCGCTGCTGCGGGCCGGCGGCAGGACCGTGACGCCCGACGGCGCCGGACCGGCGGTCCGGCGGGCCGATCTGGTGCTGGACGGGATCGTCGGCATCGGCGGCAAGGGCGGACTGCGCGAGGACGCCGCCGCGCTCGTCGAACGGGTGGCCGCCACCGGCGCCGCCGTCGTCGCCGTCGACCTGCCCAGCGGGGTGGAGGCGGACAGCGGCGAGGTGCGCGGCGCGGCCGTACGGGCCGACCTCACCGTCACCTTCGGCGCGCACAAGCCGGCGCTGCTGATCGATCCGGCGCGCGAGTACGCCGGGTCGGTGCGGTTCGTCGGCATCGGTCTGGAGCCGCCCGCCGACGGGGCCGTGCTGGAGGCGTTGCAGCACGCCGACGTGGCGGCGCTGCTGCCGGTGCCGGGGGCCGAGAGCGACAAGTACCGGCGCGGGGTGGTGGGCGTCGCCGCAGGGTCGGCGCGCTATCCCGGGGCCGCCGTGCTGGCCGTCGCGGGCGCGCTGCGCGGCGGGGCGGGGGCCGTCCGGTACGTCGGACCCGCCGGGCCGGCCGTGCTCGCCCGGTTCCCCGAGACGCTGGTGTCGGACCGCGGGCCCCGGGAGGCGGGGCGCGTGCAGGCGTGGGTGGTCGGACCGGGGGCCGGGGACGACTCCGCCGCCGTCACCGAGGTGCTCGCGACGGACGTACCGGTGCTGCTGGACGCGGACGGCCTGCGGCTGGCCGACCCGGACGCCGTACGGTCCCGGACCGCGCCGACCCTGATGACCCCGCACGCGGGAGAGGCCGCGGCCCTGCTCGGGGTGGCGCGCGAGGAGGTCGAGGCGGCGCGGCTGGCCCACGCCCGCGAACTCGCCTCGCGCTACCGGGCGACGGTCCTCCTCAAGGGCTCGACCACGCTGGTCGCCGATCCGGACGGGGGGCCCGTCCGGGTGAACCCGACCGGCACCCCGTGGCTCGCCACCGCCGGCAGCGGCGACGTCCTGTCCGGCCTCGCCGGCTCCCTCCTGGCAGCGGGCCTGACGGCACGGGACGCGGGCAGCGTGGCGGCGTATCTGCACGGCCTGGCGGGCCGCTTCGCCTCGGACGGCGCGCCGGTGAGCGCGCACGACGTGGCGGAAGCGGTGCCGGGGGTGTGGAGGGATGTGCGGGGGTGAGGCGGACGGGGCCGGGGCCGGATGGGGTTCTGTCGTGGGTGCCCTTCGTGGGGGGACCGGCCCGGTCCCCGAGGGGTTGTCCGGGGGCTCTGAGACACTGGGCGCGATGACTGAGACTGCACGCCCGGCCGCCGCCCCGTCCCGCGCCCGCGCCGAGATCGACCTGGCCGCGCTGCGGGCCAATGTGCGGACCCTGCGCGCCAAGGCGCCGGGGGCGGCGTTCATGGCCGTGGTCAAGGCCGACGGGTACGGGCACGGCGCGTTCCCGTGCGCCCGGGCGGCCGTCGAGGCCGGGGCCACCTGGGTGGGCACCGCCACCCCCGAGGAGGCGCTCGCGCTGCGCGCCCGGGGCGGGCTGCCGGCGGACGTCCGGATCATGTGCTGGCTGTGGACGCCGGGCGGGCCCTGGCGGGAGGCCGTCGAGGCCGGTCTCGACGTGTCGCTGAGCGGGATGTGGGCGCTGCGGGAGGTCGTCGGGGCCGCCCGCGCCGCCGGCCGTCCCGCGCGCGTGCAGCTCAAGGCCGACACCGGGCTCGGGCGGAGCGGCTGCCAGCCCGCAGACTGGCCCGAACTGGTCGCCGGGGCGCTGCGCGCCGAGCGCGACGGACTGGTCCGGATCACCGGCCTGTGGTCGCACTTCGCCTGCGCCGACGAACCCGGCCACCCCTCCGTGGCCGCCCAGCTCACCCGCTTCCGCGAGATGGTGGCGTACGCCGAGTCGGAGGGCGTACGGCCCGAGGTGCGGCACATCGCCAACTCGCCGGGCCTGCTCACCCTCCCGGAGGCCCACTTCGACCTGGTCCGTCCGGGCGTCTCGATGTACGGCCTGTCGCCGAGCCCCGAGGTCGGCGCCGGCGCGGACCTCGGACTGCGCCCGGTGATGACGCTCACCACCCCGCTGGCCCTGGTCAAGCACGTCCCGGGCGGGCACGGCGTGAGCTACGGCCACCACTACGTCACCCCGGGCGCCACCACCCTCGGCCTGGTCCCGCTGGGCTACGCCGACGGCGTCCCGCGGCACGCCTCCGGCACCGGACCGGTGCTGATCGGCGGCAAGTGGCGGACCGTCGCCGGGCGGATCGCCATGGACCAGTTCGTCGTCGACCTCGGCGGCGACGAACCGCAGGCGGGCGACGAGGCGGTCCTCTTCGGGCCCGGCGACCGCGGCGAGCCCACGGCGGAGGATTGGGCGCAGGCGGCGGGAACCATCGGGTACGAGATCGTCACACGCATCGGCGGACGCGTTCCGCGCGTCTATGTGAACGAGTGACGCGTGAACGAGGGCCGCGTGAACGACTGACGCGCGACCAGTGACGTGACGGGGACGGGCGCCCCGCGGGCGTGACCCCGACGGCAGGCGCCCGGCGGACCAGCGGACCAGCGGATCGAAGGAGCGGTACGTGAGCGAGAGCAGTGCGGAGGCGATGGCGGGCGCCGCCTCGGCGGCCGTCGCCGCCGCCTCCGCGACGGGGGCGGCCGGGAACTGGCGCCGGGCGACCGGTATCGCCGGTGCCGCGATAGGCGTGATCGCCGCGGGCGCCGCGGCCGGGGTCGCCCTGGAGCGGATGACCGTGGGGCGCGGGATGCGGGCCAAGGCCCGGCTCGCCCTCGACTCGGCGGGCCCGTACGGCGCGCTGCGCGGCACCCCCGGCAGGGCGACGGCCGACGACGGCACCGAGCTGTACTACGAGGTGGACGACGTCGAGCCGCAGGGCGGCCCGGCCCCCCGGCGCCGCCGGCTGTTCGGCCGCAAGGCGCCGCTGCCGGTCACCGTCGTCTTCAGTCACGGCTACTGCCTCTCGCAGGACTCCTGGCACTTCCAGCGGGCCGCGCTGCGGGGCGTGGTGCGCACCGTGCACTGGGACCAGCGCAGCCACGGCCGGTCCGCGCGCGGGGCGGCCCAGCTCCAGGACGGCGCGCCGGTCACCATCGATCAGTTGGGGCGCGATCTGAAGGCCGTGATCGACGCGGCCGTGCCGGAGGGGCCGATCGTGCTGGTCGGCCACTCCATGGGCGGGATGACGGTGATGGCACTGGCCGCCCAGTTCCCGGAGCTGATCCGGGACCGGGTCGTCGCCACCGCCTTCGTCGGTACGTCGTCCGGGCGGCTCGGCGAGGTCAACTTCGGTCTGCCGGTCGCGGGCGTCAACGCGGTCCGGCGGGTGCTGCCGGGCGTGCTCAAGGCGCTCGGCCAGCAGGCGGCCCTGGTGGAGAAGGGGCGCCGGGCCACCGCCGACCTCTTCGCCGGGATCATCAAGCGGTACTCCTTCGCGTCCCGGGACGTGGATCCCGCGGTCGCCCGGTTCGCCGAACGGATGATCGAGAGCACCCCGATCGACGTGGTTGCCGAGTTCTACCCGGCCTTCACCGACCACGACAAGACCGAGGCCCTCGCCTGCTTCACGGAGATGCCCGTGCTGGTGCTCGCCGGGATCGGCGACCTGGTCACGCCCAGCGAGCACAGCGAGGCCATCGCCGATCTGCTGCCGGACGCCGAGCTGGTGCTCGTGCCGGACGCCGGGCACCTGGTGATGCTGGAGCACCCGGAGGTGGTCACCGACCGCCTCGCCGACCTGCTGACCCGCGCGGGCGCCGTGCCGGCAGGGGCTACCGTGGGTGGCTATGGAAGCACCAGCAGCACCGCACAACCCGGCTGAGACCGAGCTGATCGTCGACTCCCCCGAACGGATGCGGGAGTTGGGCCGCCGTCTGGCGAAACTGTTGCGGGCCGGCGACCTCGTGATGCTCAGCGGGGAGCTGGGCGCGGGCAAGACGACACTGACCCGCGGCCTGGGCGAGGGGCTCGGCGTGCGGGGCGCGGTCACCTCGCCCACCTTCGTGATCGCCCGGGTCCACCCCTCCCTGGGGGACGGGCCGCCGCTCGTCCACGTCGACGCGTACCGCCTGGGCGGCGGGCTCGACGAGATGGAGGACCTCGACCTCGACGTCTCCCTCTCCGACTCGGTGATCGTCGTGGAGTGGGGCGAGGGGAAGGTCGAGGAGCTGACCGACGAGCGGCTCCAGGTCCGGATCCACCGCTCGGTCGGCGACACCACCGACGAGGTGCGGCACGTGACGCTCACCGGGCTGGGCCCGCGGTGGGCGGCGGCGGATCTGGGCGTGCTCTCCGCCTGACCGCGCCGGAACGTTTCCGACAGGACGTCGGCAAAATGTTGCATTCGGTGTCGTGGGCGTGGTCACATGGTACCCAGACCTTGGTTAGGTCTACCTAACCAGGCCCCGCCCCATCCGAGGAGGCGTCCATGTCGGCCACCGAGCACCGGGCCCCCGAGGCCGCACCGGAACCGTCGCGGCCGTACGCGCTCCCCGGGGTGTCCATGAGCGCGCTGCTGGCCTCGTGCGAGGCCGCCCGCGCCGTCTCGACCCCGCCCCGGACCCCCGACCGTACGGCGTCGGCCGGGCCCGTCGCGCACCCTGAGGCCGCCTGACCGTACGGCGCCTGACCGTACGGCGCCCGACCGTGCGGCGCCTGACCGTACGGCGTCTAGGCCGCTTTAGCGGATCACGACGACCCGCTCGCCGATCGTCGCGAAGTGCCACATCACCTTGCCGTCCTCGCGGGACTCCCGGATGCCGCCCGTGCGGCGGCTCGGGTCCAGCTCCGGCGCCGAGCCGGTCACCGCCGCGCTGAAGCCGATCGTCACGCCCTTGGCGGTCGCGAAGCGGACGACGTGCTCGATGGGTGTGCCGTCGGTGCCGACGGCCGCGTTCGAGCGGGAGGTGACGGTGTACACGCCCGGCAGCGGGTCGACCGAGCCGGGGGACACCTGGAACGTACGTTCCACCTTGCCGTCGCCGGTGACCAGCCACACCCGGTCGTCGTCCACCGAGTACACGACCCGGCGGCCCGAACCGGAGCCGGCCGGCAGCGCCGTGGGGTGCTTCTTGTCGCGCGGGGCCTTGGTCACCGTAGGCGTCGCGACGCCCTCGGCCCGGGGTCTGCCCAGGCCGGCGGGCACGTTCGCGGACGCCTGGTAGGCCAGGACCCCGACCGTCGCCAGGGCCGCCGCGGTGAGACCGGCGACGACCGCCGCGCTGCTGCCTGCCACCGTGACCACTCCATCGTCAAATCGGTGTATGTCGTGCTTCTGTCGCTCTTCTGCCTTTTTCGGTGCCGCTCCGGCGTGACGTTAGCAGCCGTCGCGGCCCCGACCGGGACATCCGACACAGCCGCCGAGGAGCCGTAGGCTGTTGGCGTGCTCTTGCTCGCTCTGGATACCGCCACCCCCGCCGTCACCGTCGCCCTGCACGACGGCACGGACGTCATCGCCTCCTCGACCCAGGTGGACGCGCGCCGGCACGGTGAGCTGCTGCTGCCCGCCGTCGACCGGCTGCTCACCGAGGCGGGGCGCACGCTGGACGCCGTCACCGCGATCGTCGTCGGCATCGGCCCCGGCCCCTACACCGGGCTGCGCGTCGGGCTGATGACCGCCGACACCTTCGGGCTCGCGCTCGGCGTCCCGGTGCACGGCGTGTGCACCCTCGACGGCCTCGCCCACGCCGCCGACCTCCCCGGACCGTTCGTCGTGGCGACCGACGCCCGCCGCAAGGAGGTCTACTGGGCGCGCTACGACGACTCCCGCACCCGGGTCACCGACCCGGCCGTGGACCGGCCCGCCGACATCGCGGAGCGGGTCGCCGGGCTCCCGGCGGTCGGCGCGGGCGCGCTGCTCTACCCGGACACCTTCCCGGACGTCCACGAGCCCGCGCACGTCTCCGCGGCCGCCCTCGCCTCGCTCGCCGCCGAGCGGCTGGCCCGCGGCGAGGAGCTGCCGGCGCCGCGCCCGCTGTATCTGCGCAGGCCGGACGCGCAGGTCCCCAAGAACTACAAGGTGGTCACCCCCAAGTGACCGGAGCCGCCCTTCCCGTGCTGCGCGAGATGCGCTGGTGGGACATCGAACCCGTGCTCGAACTGGAGAAGATCCTCTTCCCGGAGGACGCCTGGTCCCGGGGCATGTTCTGGTCCGACCTGGCCCACGCCCGCGGGCCCGAGGCGACCCGGCGGTACGTCGTCGCGACCGAGGGCGAGCGGATCGTCGGCTACGCGGGGCTGGCCGCCAACGCGGACGTCGCCGACGTGCAGACCATCGCCGTCGCCCAGGGCCACTGGGGCACCGGGCTCGGCGGCCGGCTGCTGACCGAGCTGCTGCGGGCCGCGACCGCCTTCGAGTGCGCCGAAGTGATGCTGGAGTGCCGGGTCGACAACGTCCGGGCCCAGAAGCTCTACGAACGCTTCGGCTTCGAGCCGATCGGCTTCCGGCGCGGCTACTACCAGCCGGGGAACGTGGACGCGCTGGTGATGCGTCTGACGGACCCCTCCACCCAGGTACAAGGAACCGACACCCATGGCTGACGAACCCCTCGTCCTCGGCATCGAGACGTCCTGCGACGAGACCGGCGTCGGCGTCGTCCGGGGCACCACCCTGCTGGCGGACGCCGTCGCCTCCAGCGTCGACGAGCACGCCCGCTTCGGCGGGGTCGTCCCCGAGGTCGCGTCCCGGGCCCACCTGGAGGCGATGGTCCCGACCATCGACCGGGCGCTGAAGGAGGCCGGCGTCTCGGCGAAGGACCTCGACGGCATCGCCGTCACCGCGGGCCCTGGCCTGGCCGGCGCGCTGCTGGTCGGCGTCTCGGCGGCCAAGGCGTACGCCTACGCCCTCGGCAAGCCGCTCTACGGCGTCAACCACCTCGCCTCGCACATCTGCGTCGACCAGTTGGAGCACGGCGCGCTGCCCGAGCCGACGATGGCGCTGCTGGTGTCCGGCGGCCACTCCTCGCTGCTGCTGTCCACGGACATCACCTCCGACGTGCGTCCGCTGGGCTCGACCATCGACGACGCGGCGGGCGAGGCGTTCGACAAGATCGCGCGCGTGCTGAACCTGGGCTTCCCCGGCGGGCCGGTCATCGACCGCTACGCCCGCGAGGGCGACCCTCGGGCGATCGCCTTCCCGCGCGGCCTCACCGGGCCGCGCGACCCGGCGTACGACTTCTCCTTCTCCGGCCTCAAGACCTCCGTGGCCCGCTGGATCGAGGCGAAGCGGGCGGCCGGCGAGGAGGTCCCGGTGCGGGACGTCGCGGCCTCCTTCCAGGAAGCCGTCGTGGACGTCCTGACCCGCAAGGCCGTCCGCGCGTGCAAGGACGAGGGCGTCGACCACCTGATGATCGGCGGCGGCGTGGCCGCCAACTCCCGGCTGCGCGCCCTGGCCCAGGAGCGCTGCGAGGCCGCCGGCATCCGGCTGCGCGTCCCGCGCCCCAAGCTGTGCACCGACAACGGCGCGATGGTCGCCGCCCTCGGCGCGGAGATGGTGGCCCGCAACCGGGCGGCGTCGAGCTGGGACCTCTCGGCGGACTCCTCCCTGCCGGTGACCGACCCGCACGTCCCGGGCCACGACCATGTGCACGAGGTCAGCAAGGAGAACCTCTACACGTGACCGTCGCCCTGATGTGGGAGGCCCGAGCCCTCCCGGCCCGCGGCCCGGACCTCCTCACCTGGGCCCGCGCCCAGCGGCTCCCGCGGCCACCCCTGCGCCGGGAGACCCTCCACGCCCCCCAGGACCGAGTCCTGATCATCACCTGGTGGGACGCCCCCTACGACGCCGACCTCCCCGAACTCCCGGATCCCCCGCCCGAGTTGGTGAGCCGGGGCGTCCACCGATGGCGCTTCGAGTCGGCGCCGGACGGGGAGTAGCACCGGCTCCGGCGCCTGTGGCGCCCCGTGCGCGTCCCCTGCCGCGGCTGCGGATCCGACAGCGCCCAGGCCGGCCCGTCGCCACCGCATCCGGTCGAATTTTTCGTGACTCGCTTCGAATGTTCCGATATCCCATGGCGGGGCACGGGGTTCGTCAAGAGGCCGCGCGAGGATACGATCGCCGCCATGACACCCTCGGAGCCCGCTGAGACACGGACCCGGAGCCAGTCGGGAGAGCCCGGCGGCAGGTCCGGGCAGACCGCGACCCTCGCGGAGATCGCCCGTGAGGCCGGCGTCTCGGCGCCGACTGTTTCGAAGGTCCTCAACGGCCGTGCCGACGTGGCCCCCGGGACCCGCAGCCGCGTCGAGGAGCTGCTGCGCGCCCACGGCTACCGGCGGCGGCGTGCGGAGGCGGCCCGTTCGCCCCTGATCGACCTGGTCTTCCACGAGCTGGAGAGCGCGTGGGCGATGGAGGTCATCCGGGGCGTGGAGAACGTGGCGCGCGACGCCGGGCTGAGCGTGGTGCTCAGCGAGAGCGCCGGGCGCCTCACCCCCGGCCGGAGCTGGGCCGACCAGGTCGCCGCTCGCCGCCCGCACGGGGTGGTGCTGGTGCTGTCCGGGCTCGACGAGTCCCAGCGGGCGCTGCTGACCAGCCGTTCCATCCCGTTCGTGGTGATGGACCCGGCCGGCGATCCGGGCGCGGACGTGCCGTCGATCGGCGCCACCAACTGGCAGGGCGGGCTGGCCGCCACCCGGCATCTGGTGGAGCTGGGGCACCGCAGGATCGGGGCGATCAGCGGGCCGCCGCAGATGATGTGCAGCCGGGCCCGGATGGACGGCTACCGGGCCGCGCTGGAGACGGCCGGGCTGCCCGTCGACCCCGCGCTGATCATGACCGGGGACTTCCACCACGAGACCGGCTACCGGCTCGGCCGTGAGCTGCTCGGCCGCCCGGACCGGCCGACCGCCGTCTTCGCCGGCAACGACCTCCAGGCGCTCGGCTGCTACGAGGCCGCCCGCGAGCTGGGGCTGCGCATCCCGGAGGACGTGAGCATGGTCGGCTTCGACGATCTGCCGGTGGCCCGCTGGGTGGGCCCGCCGCTGACGACCGTACGGCAGCCGCTGACGGAGATGGCCGAGGCGGCGGCCCGGCTGGTCCTCGAACTGGGCCGGGCCCCGGCCGTCGAGTCCCCGACGGCGACCCGTATCGAGCTGGCCACGAGCCTGGTGGTGCGGGCGAGCACGGGGGCGCCGCCGGTGCCGTAGGCCCTCGTGGGTGTGCGCGGTGGCCGGAAGGTGACGTATTGACGGGTGTGGCGGTCGCCTCCACACTCCACCGAAGTCAATCGGTTGCACGACCGAAACTTTCGGAGGCGCCCGTAATGAGATCCTCTCGTTCCTCCAGCGCGTCGCGTTCCTCCCGTTCGTCGTTCCGTGCACGTGCCGCTGCCGCCCTGATCGCCTCGGCGGCGGTGATCGGCTCGCTGCTCACCGCCGGAAGCGGTGTCGCGCACGCCGCCGACACCCCGCTGCGCGATCTGGGCGCCGCCCGGGGCAAGGTCATCGGCACCGCGGTCACCGGCTCCAGGCTCACCGGGACCTACGGCGACCTCGCCGGGGCCCAGTTCGGCTCGCTGACGCCGGGCAACGCCATGAAGTGGGGGTCGGTGGAGCCCTCCCGCGGCACCTTCGACTGGGCCGAGGCCGACCGGATCGTGGCCTTCGCCGAGGCCCACGGCCAGCAGGTGCGCGGCCACACCCTGGTCTGGCACAGCCAGAACCCCGGCTGGCTGACCGGCGGCAGTTGGACCCCCGCCGAACTGCGCACGCTCCTCCGGGACCACATCGGCACCGAGGCCGGACGGTACAAGGGCCGGATCGCGGCCTGGGACGTCGTCAACGAGCCGTTCAACGAGGACGGCACGTACCGTTCGACCCTCTGGTACGACGGTCTCGGCGCCGACTACATCGCCGACGCGCTGACCTGGGCGCGGGCCGCGGACCCGGCCGCCGAGCTGTACATCAACGACTACAACGTGGAGGGCGTCAACGCTAAGTCGACGGCCCTCTACAACCTGGTCAGGTCGCTGAAGGAGCGCGGCGTCCCGATCGACGGCGTCGGACTGCAAGCGCACTTGATCCTCGGTCAGGTGCCGGCCACCTTCCAGCAGAACATCCAGCGCTTCGCCGACCTCGGCGTCGACGTGGCGATCACCGAGCTGGACATCCGGATGACCCTGCCCTCGGACAGCGCGAAACTCGCCCAACAGAAGGCCGACTACAAGGCGGTCACCGCGGCCTGCGCCGCGGTCGCGCGCTGCGTGAACCTCACGGTGTGGGGCTTCACCGACTCCGACTCATGGGTGGAGAGCACCTTTCCCGGCCAGGGCGCGGCGACCCCGTACGACGCGAACTACGCGCCGAAACCGGCGTACTACGGCATCTCCGAGGCGCTCGGGGGGACGACCACCCCGCCGCCGACGGGGGCGTGCACGGCGGTCTACACCGTGCAGAGCCAGTGGAACACCGGCTTCACCGGGAACGTCACCCTCTCCTGCTCGGGCGCCTCGCTGTCGTCCTGGCGGGTGACCTGGACCTACGGGGCGGGGCAGCGGATCACCCAGTCCTGGAACGCGGACTGCGCGCAGTCGGGGGCGGCGGTGTCCTGCCGGAACGCGGCCTACAACGGCGGTGTGCCGGACGGGGGTTCGGTGAGCTTCGGGTTCAACGCGAGCTGGAGCGGCGGCAATCCGGTGCCGGAGGTGACGCTGGGCTGAGAATCATGAGATTCACCGAAGAAATCCGGCCCGGGACGACTGTCCTAACAGTCCGCTAATAATTCGGACTTACGTTCCTCCCCGTGACGCGACACGAGGAGAACCGCGAGGACGGCACCCGAGGGGGCCGACGGCCGGGCCGGCGCGTGCTGAGGGCCGCCGGGCTCGCCCTGGCCGCCGCCCTGGTGCTGGGCGCCGGGGCGGCGGGCTGGGCCTACTGGCACCTCAACGACAACATCCGCAGCGTCGACATCGACAGCGCGCTCGGCGACAACCGTCCCGCGCGGGCGCTCACCACCCCGGCGCCCACCGGTTCGGCCCCGGCCTCCCCGCTGCCCACCGGGGCCGTGAACATCCTGGTGCTGGGCTCCGACTCGCGCAGCGGCGCGGCCAACAAGGCGCTCGGCGGCGGCGACAGCGGCGGGGCCCGCTCCGACACGGCGATGGTCGTGCACATCGACGCGGGACGGACCGGCGCCACCGTGGTCAGCATCCCGCGCGACACCCTCGTCACCCGCCCGTCCTGCCCGCTGTCCTCGGGCGGCTCCACGGCGGTGGCGTACGGCGCGATGTTCAACACCGCGTACGCGGTGGGCGGGCCGGTCTGCGCGGTCAAGACGGTCGAGTCCCTCACGGGCGTCCGGATGGACCACTACATCGAGGTCGACTTCGCGGGCTTCGCCGGGCTGGTGGACGCGCTCGGCGGGGTCACCGTCACCACGGAGGAGGACATCGACGACGACGACAGCCATCTGCACCTCGCGGCGGGCACCCACCATCTCGACGGCGAGCAGGCCCTCGCGCTGGCCCGCACCCGGCACGGCATCGGCGACGGCAGCGACCTCGGCCGCATCGGCCTCCAGCAGCACCTGGTCAAGGCCCTGCTGGCCCAGATCTCCTCCACGGACCTGCTGACCAGCCCCGCCAAGCTGTACGGCGTCGCCGACGCGGTCACCGGCAGCCTCACCACCGACACCGGTCTGGACTCGCTCGGCGAGCTGACGCGGCTCGGCGAGAGCCTGCGGGACCTGAGCACTGAGCACCTCACCACGGTCACCATGCCGGTGGTCACCGCCCCCTCCGACCCCAACCGTGTGGTGGCGGACGAACCGGAGGCGAGCGCACTGTGGAAATCGCTGCGCTGAGCGTGTCGATCCGACGGCCTCCCGTTCGACGCAGGGGTGAGCGGCCGGGAAGGACCCGGCGCCGGACCCGAGGAGTCACCGTGCCCCGCTATCTCTCCCTCGTGAAGATCGACGAAGCCTCCGCCCCCGCCGAGGGCCCCAGCCCCGAGCTGATGCGCCGGATGGGCGAACTCATCGAGGAGGTCACCAAGGCGGGCGTCATGCTCGACACCGCCGGCCTCACCCCGTCCGCCCAGGGCACCCGCGTGCACTGGGAGGGCGGCGAGATCTCCGTCACCGACGGCCCCTTCACCGAGTCCAAGGAGGTCGTCGGCGGCTACGCGATCATGCAGTGCAAGGACCTGGCCGAGGCCCTGGAATGGACCAAGCGCTTCCTCAAGGTCCACGAGGAGTTCTGGACGGTGACCTGCGAGGTCCGCGAAATCGCCGAGGGCTGATCCCCGGACCCCCGGCACGGGCCCGGCCGGGGGTGTTCGATGGGGGTGTGGAACGACAACCCGCCATCGACCCCCTGGCCGCCGTCGAGACCGTGTTTCGGCTGGAGTTTCCCCGGGTGGTCGCCGCCGTCACCCGGGTGGTGCGGGACGTGGGGATCGCCGAGGAGCTGGCGCAGGACGCGCTGGTCGCCGCTCTGGAGCAGTGGCCGCGGGACGGGGTGCCGGACCGGCCGGGGGCCTGGCTGGTCACCGCCGCGCGGCGACGGGCCGTCGATCTGGTCCGGCGGCGGGAGAACTACGCCCGCAAGCTCCGGGAGATCGGCCGCGACCTCGCCGACGTACCGCCGCCGCAGGAGCCGTCAGGACCCGACGACATCGACGACGACCTGCTGCGGCTCGTCTTCATGACCTGCCACCCCGTGCTCTCCGCCCAGGCCCGCACCGCGCTCACCCTGCGGCTGCTCGGCGGCCTCACGACGCCTGAGATCGCCCGCGCGTTCCTCGTGCCCGAGGCCACCGTCGCCCAGCGCATCGTCCGTGCCAAGCGCACCCTCGCCACCAGGAACGTCGCCTTCGAGGTGCCGTACGGACCCGACCGTGAGGCCCGGCTCGGCCCGGTCCTCGACGTCATCTACCTGATCTTCAACGAGGGATACGCGGCCACAGCCGGCGACGACCTGCTGCGCCCGGCGCTGTGCGAGGACGCGCTCCGGCTGGCCCGGCAGCTCGCCGCGCTGATGCCCAAGGAGCCCGAGGTGCACGGCCTCGTCTCCCTGCTGGAGTTCCAGGCGTCGCGCACGGCCGCCCGCACCGCCCCCGACGGCACCCCGGTCCTGCTCCGGGACCAGAACCGCCGCCGCTGGAACCGCATGCTGATCGCCCGCGGCATCACCGCCCTCGACCGGGCCGGCGCCACCGCCCCGGCGGCCCCCGGCCGCTACGCCCTCCAGGCCGCCATCGCCGCCTGCCACGCGCACGCGTACACCTACGAGGACACCGACTGGGCGAGCATCGCCACCCTGTACGGCCTGCTCGCGGCCCGCTTCCCGTCCCCGGTGGTCGAGCTGAACCGCGCGGTCGCCGTCTCGATGACCGAGGGCCCGGCCGCCGCCCTGGCCCTGGTCGACGCCCTCGCCGACGCACCGGCCCTGCGCGGCTACCACCTGCTCCCGAGCGTCCGCGCCGACCTGCTCGCCCGCCTCGGCCGTACGGCGGAGGCCCGGGCGGAGTTCACCCGCGCGGCAGGGCTCGCGGGCAACGGCCGGGAGCGGGACCTGCTGCTGCGCAGGGCCGGGACCACGGCCTGACCCGCCCCGGAGCCTCAGGCGGTGGCCGGGCCGCCGATCAGCATGGTCGGCGCGCCCGCCACCCGGGTCAGGAACACCGTCACCGCACGCGACCCCTGCGGCCTGGGCAGCACCTTGCGGCGCAGTTCCTCCGGCTCCACCGCCGAGCCCCGCTTCTTCACCGTCAGGATCCCGACCTCCCGCTCCCGCAGCAGCGCCTTCAGCTTCTTGACGTTGAAGGGCAGCCGGTCGGTGATCTCGTAGGCGGTCGCGTACGGCGTCGGACGCAGGGTGTCGGCGGTGACGTAGGCGATCGTCCCGTCGATCAGCCCGCCGTCGAGCGCGGCGGCCACCTCGGCGACCAGATGCGCCCGGACGACGGCGCCGTCGGGCTCGTACAGATAGCGGCCGACCGGCCTGACCTGCGGGTTCGGCAGCCCGGTGCCGAGCAGGGTGCGCGGCCCCGGCAGCAGCGTCGCCCGTACGGCACCCGGCTCGGTGCCGAACCACAGCACCGCCTCCTTCACGTCCCCGCCGTCCGAGATCCACTCCGCCTCGGCCTCGGCGGGGATCGCCTCGTGCGGCACCCCGGGCGCGATCTTCAGCGCGGCGTGCGGAGCGGCGAGGGCGGCCCCGATCGCCCAGGACAGCGGCGGCGAGTACGCCTCGGGGTCGAAGATCCGGCCCCGGCCGCCCCGCCGGGCCGGGTCCACGAACACGGCGTCGAAGCCGGCCGTGTCCACCTCGGTGACGTCCGCCTCCCGTACGTCGATCAGGCCGGCGAGTCCCAGCGCCTCGGCGTTCGCCCGGGCCGCCGCCGCGGTCGGCGCGTCCCGGTCGACGGCCAGCACCCGGATCCCGGCGCGGGCGAGCGCGATCGCGTCCCCGCCGATCCCGCAGCACAGGTCGGCGACGGAGGTGATGCCGAGGCTCTTCATCCGCTCGGCCCGGTAGGCCGCCACGCTCGCCCGCGTCGACTGCTCGACGCCGTTCGGCGTGAAGAACATCCGCCGCGCGTCCTCGGCCCCGAACTTCGCCTCCGCCCGCTGCCGCAGCCGGGCCTGCCCGAGCGCGGCGGACACCAGCTCCGCCGGATGGTCGCGGCGCAGCCGGGTGGCGACGGCGAGTTCATCGGCGGGGGCGGTGCCGCGCACGGCGTCGAGGAGGGCACGGCCCTCGGGGGTGAGGAGCGGGGCGAGGTCGTTCACCGGGACATTGTGGGCCAGTCGGAGGACGGTGTGCCTCCGGTGGAGGTGTCGTGCGGTGTCGGGCCGGGATTCCCGGGGGACGGCTGCGAGGATCCGGCGCCATGGGATCCGTCGTACAAAATGACAAGAATGGCGCATCTGGGGCTTACGGCACTGCTGACACCGCCCGCACCACCCCTGCGTCCCGTGCCGCGCGCCGCCGGGCCGGCATCCGGGGCGGGATCGCGATGCTGGCCCTCACCGCGATCGGGTCGGGCTGTGTCCAGGGCGGTGGCGCGGAGCGCGGCGGCGGTGCGGGTTCCCCGGGGCCGGAGTCCGGCGCGGCGGCGCCTCCCGCCGGACCCGCCGACGCGGCCGACGCCGCCGACGCCCGTCGTGAGCAGGCGTCCCGGCTCCGGGCCGAGCGCACCGCCCGGATCGCGGCCGCCCGGCGATGGGGCCTGAAGAAGGTCCCGCTCACCGCACCGGCCCCGCCCGCGCGCAAGCCCCGGATCACCACCCGCGAGGGTTTCGAGGTCGACGGCCACGAGGAACTCGGTCTGCCGCCGGTCTTCACCCGGATCCCCACCCGGCAGAAGGTCGTCTTCCTCACCATCGACGACGGCGCCGAGAAGGACCCCGCGTTCCTGCGGATGATGAGCGAACTCAAGGTCCCGTACACGGCGTTCCTCAGCGACTACGTCATCGACGACGACTACGCCTACTTCCGCGAGATGCAGAAGCGCGGCGTGACCCTGAACAACCACACCCTGAACCACCCCTATCTGCCCGGCCTGTCCTACCGGAAGCAGCGGCACGAGATCTGCGGCATGCAGGAGGTGCTCCGCGAGAAGTACGGCAAGCGCCCCGCCCTCTTCCGGCCGCCCTTCGGCAACTACAACCGCGACACGCTGATCGCGGCGAAGTCCTGCGGGGTGACATACGCGCCACTCTGGGCCGAGGAGGTCTTCGTCGACCGCTGGGAGTACCGCGAGTGGGACCGTGACCTCCACCCCGGCGACATCGTCCTGAGCCACTTCCGCGGCAAGGGCCACTGGAAGGGCACCATGCCCGACATGATCCGCCGGTTCCTGAACAAGGTCACGGAGGAGGGGTACGCGGTGGCACGCCTGGAGGACTACCTGTGAGGACGCGGCGGGCCCTGACGGCCGTCCTGCTGGCGCTGGCCGTGACGGCACCGGTCGGCTGCGCCCAGTCGGTCGACCCGATCGAACGGCTCGGCAAGAAGGCGGCGGAACGGGTCGCCCCGCGTGGTGCCTCGCACGACGGCGCGACCGACGGCCAGGGCGGCGGCCGCGGCGAGGACCGGCAGCCCTACCGCCGCTGGGGCCTCGCCGCCCCGCTCGCCTCGCCGCCCGCGCCTGCCGCACCCCTGTCCGGCAGCCCCGGCCCGGACGGCACGTCCGCCGGCCGGGACGCCGCCCTGCCGCCCGTCGTCGACCACGTCACCACCCGCGACCCGGTCGTCTTCCTCACCTACGACGACGGCGCCGAACGCGACCCCCGATTCGTCGACATGGTCCGCGAACTACGGCTCCCGGTCAGCATGTTCCTCACGGACAGCGTGGTCGGCCCCGGCTACGGCCACTTCGCCCGGCTGCGCTCGGTCGGCGCGAGCCTCCAGAACCACACCCTCGACCACGCGGCCCTGCGCGGACTGCCGTACGCCGGACAGCGCGCCGAGATCTGCGGCCAGCAGCAGAAACTGCACGCCCGCTTCGGCCTGCGCCCCCGCCTCTTCCGCCCGCCCTACGGCCGGTACGACACCACCACCCTGCGCGCCGCCGCCGACTGCGGCATCACCGCGCTCGTCCTGTGGCGCGCCTCGATGGGCCCCGCCGACCTCACCTACACTCACGGCCCCCACCGGCTGCGTCCCGGCGACATCGTCGCCGTGGACCCGGACGAGCTGCTCGGCCCGACCCTGCGCGAACGCACGACACGCCTGCTGCGCCGGATCCAGGAAGAGGGGCTGACGGTGGGGCGGTTGGAGGACTACCTGTAGTCCTCGACGATTCTCTGCTGTTCTCTGCTGTTCCCGGTGGGCCCGTGATGCCCGATTTCCCGCCCGCGCCCCGCCGTCATTGGCACTCCGCTTGACCGAGTGCTAATCGCAGTCATAGTCTCGGCTCTGGCACTCCCCACTGGAGAGTGCCAACAACGCGACGGGCAGGTCCGGCACCCGCGACGACGGATCCACCTGGTCGCCACCTCAGACAGTTAACCCCGTGAGATCTCCGAAGGGGGAGGTCGGATCGTGACGACCACCAGCTCCAAGGTTGCCATCAAGCCGCTCGAGGACCGCATCGTGGTCCAGCCGCTCGACGCCGAGCAGACCACCGCCTCTGGCCTGGTCATCCCGGACACCGCGAAGGAGAAGCCCCAGGAGGGCGCCGTCCTCGCCGTGGGCCCGGGTCGCTTCGAGAACGGCGAGCGCCTGCCGCTCGACGTCAAGGTCGGCGACGTCGTCCTGTACAGCAAGTACGGCGGCACCGAGGTGAAGTACAACGGCGAGGAGTACCTCGTCCTCTCGGCTCGCGACGTCCTCGCGATCATCGAGAAGTAGTTCATCTCAGGCACACATTTCGTTGCTTGACACTGCGCCCCTGGCCCCCGCGACCACATAAGAAGCCGGGCGCCCGGGGCGCAGTGCATTTTTCATCCACAGACATCGAGAGGGCTCCCGCTGTCATGGCGAAGATCCTGAAGTTCGACGAGGACGCCCGTCGCGCCCTCGAGCGCGGCGTCAACAAGCTGGCCGACACGGTCAAGGTGACGATCGGCCCCAAGGGCCGCAACGTCGTCATCGACAAGAAGTTCGGTGCCCCCACCATCACCAACGACGGTGTCACGATCGCCCGTGAGGTCGAGATCGAGGACCCGTACGAGAACCTCGGCGCGCAGCTCGTGAAGGAGGTGGCGACCAAGACCAACGACATCGCGGGTGACGGTACGACCACCGCCACCGTGCTCGCCCAGGCGCTGGTGCGCGAGGGCCTGAAGAACGTCGCCGCCGGCGCCTCCCCGGCCGCCCTGAAGAAGGGCATCGACGCCGCCGTCAAGGCCGTCTCCGACGAGCTGCTCGCCTCGGCCCGCCCGATCGACGACAAGGCCGACATCGCCGCCGTCGCCGCGCTGTCCGCGCAGGACCAGCAGGTCGGCGAGCTGATCGCCGAGGCCATGGACAAGGTCGGCAAGGACGGTGTCATCACCGTCGAGGAGTCCAACACCTTCG
>NZ_JAANNX010000164.1:0-2113 GCF_013363615.1 Streptomyces sp. CAI-85
CGCGATGCCCAAGTTCAACATGTACCAGTCGCTGCACACGACGGTCATCGGACCCAACGGCAAGCCCGTCGAACTCCAGATCCGCACGTTCGACATGCACCGCCGCGCCGAGTACGGCATCGCCGCGCACTGGAAGTACAAGCAGGAGGCCGTGGCCGGCGCCTCCAAGGTCCGCACCGACGTGCCGAAGGCCGGCAAGGGCAAGGACGACCACCTCAACGACATGGCGTGGCTGCGCCAGCTCCTCGACTGGCAGAAGGAGACCGAGGACCCCGGCGAGTTCCTGGAGTCCCTGCGCTTCGACCTCTCCCGCAACGAGGTCTTCGTCTTCACCCCGAAGGGTGACGTCATCGCGCTCCCGGCCGGTGCCACCCCGGTGGACTTCGCCTACGCCGTCCACACCGAGGTCGGCCACCGCACGATAGGAGCACGGGTCAACGGCCGGCTCGTCCCCCTGGAGTCGACGCTCGACAACGGCGACCTGGTGGAGGTCTTCACCTCCAAGGCGGCCGGCGCGGGCCCCTCCCGGGACTGGCTCGGGTTCGTCAAGTCGCCCCGCGCCCGCAACAAGATCCGCGCCTGGTTCTCCAAGGAGCGCCGCGACGAGGCGATCGAACAGGGCAAGGACGCCATCGCCCGCGCGATGCGCAAGCAGAACCTGCCGATCCAGCGCATCCTCACCGGCGACTCCCTGGTCACCCTGGCGCACGAGATGCGTTACCCGGACATCTCCTCGCTGTACGCGGCGATCGGCGAGGGCCATGTGGCCGCGCAGAACGTCGTACAGAAGCTGGTGCAGGCGCTCGGCGGGGAGGAGGCGGCCAGCGAGGAGATCGACGAGGCCGTCCCGTCCCGCAGCCGCAGCCGCAAGCGGCGCAGCAACCAGGACCCCGGTGTCGTGGTCAAGGGCGTCGACGACGTCTGGGTCAAGCTGGCCCGCTGCTGCACGCCCGTCCCCGGCGACCCGATCATCGGGTTCGTCACCCGCGGCAGCGGCGTATCGGTTCACCGCAGCGACTGCGTCAACGTGGAGTCACTGTCCCGGGAGCCCGAGCGGATCCTGGAGGTCGAGTGGGCGCCCACCCAGTCCTCGGTCTTCCTGGTCGCCATCCAGGTCGAGGCGCTGGACCGCTCCCGGCTGCTCTCGGACGTCACCCGCGTCCTGTCCGACCAGCACGTCAACATCCTCTCCGCGGCCGTCCAGACCTCCCGCGACCGGGTGGCCACCTCCCGCTTCACCTTCGAGATGGGCGACCCCAAGCACCTGGGCCACGTCCTGAAGGCCGTACGGGGCGTGGAGGGCGTCTACGACGTCTACCGGGTGACCTCGGCCCGCAGGCCGTAGGACAGGCGGCGAGAACGCCGAGAGGCCCCCGTACGCGATGTACGGGGGCCTCTCGTGTGTCTGCTCGCGTCGGCGGGACTTCAGCCGCCGAACTCCTGGAGACCCTTCAGCGCCTGGTCCAGCAGGGCCTGACGGCCCTCCAGCTCACGCTCCAGCTTGTCGGCACGGGCCGAGTTGCCCTGCGCGCGGGCCTGCTCGATCTGCGCCCCCAGCTTGTCCACGGCGGCCTGGAGCTGACCGGTGAGACCCACGGCACGCGCGCGTGCCTCCGGGTTCGTCCGGCGCCACTCGGCCTCCTCGGCCTCCTGGAGCGCCCGCTCCACGGTGTGCATCCGGCCCTCGACCTTCGGCCGGGCGTCCCGCGGGACATGGCCGATGGCCTCCCAGCGCTCGTTGATCGTGCGGAACGCGGCCCGCGCCGACTTCAGATCGCCGATCGGCAGGAGCTTCTCGGCCTCCTCGGCCAGCTCCTCCTTGAGCTTCAGGTTCTCCGTCTGCTCCGCGTCCCGCTCGGCGAAGACCGAGCTGCGCGCGGCGAAGAACACGTCCTGGGCGCCGCGGAAGCGGTTCCACAGGTCGTCCTCGTGCTCGCGCTGGGCGCGGCCCGCGGCCTTCCAGTCCGCCATCAGCTCGCGGTACCGGGCCGCCGTCGGACCCCAGTCCGTCGAACCGGACAGCGCCTCGGCCTCCGCGACCAGCCGCTCCTTCGTCCGGCGGGCCTCCTCGCGCTGCGCGTCGAGCTGCGCGAAGTGGGCCTTGCGGCGCTTG
>NZ_JAANNX010000068.1:0-25414 GCF_013363615.1 Streptomyces sp. CAI-85
TGATGTACGACCTGATCGACAAGAAGCGCTCGGTGCGCAAGCTCTACACCGAGTCCCTCATCGGTCGCGGCGACATCACCCTGGAAGAGGCCGAGCAGGCGCTCCAGGACTACCAGGGCCAGCTCGAGAAGGTCTTCACCGAGGTCCGCGAGGCCACCTCGCAGCCCGTCTCCGGCGAGTCCCACGACCCGCAGGACGGCTTCCCGGTCGCGGTCCCCACCGCGATCTCCGCGGAGACCGTCAAGCGGATCGCCGAGTCCCAGGTCAACATCCCCGACCACATCACCGCGCACCCGCGGCTGCTCCCGCAGCTCCAGCGCCGGGCCGCGATGGTCGAGGACGGCACCATCGACTGGGGCATGGGCGAGACCCTCGCCGTCGGCTCCCTGCTCCTGGAGGGCGTGCCGGTCCGGCTCGCCGGCCAGGACTCCCAGCGCGGCACCTTCGGCCAGCGGCACGCGGTGATCATCGACCGGGAGACCGGCGAGGAGTTCACCCCGCTGATGTACCTCTCCGAGGACCAGGCGCGGCTGAACGTCTACAACTCCCTGCTCTCCGAGTACGCGGCGATGGGCTTCGAGTACGGCTACTCGCTGGCCCGCCCCGACGCGCTCGTCCTGTGGGAGGCGCAGTTCGGCGACTTCGTCAACGGCGCGCAGACGGTCGTCGACGAGTTCATCTCGTCGGCGGAGCAGAAGTGGGGCCAGACGTCCGGCGTCACCCTGCTCCTGCCGCACGGCTACGAGGGCCAGGGCCCGGACCACTCGTCCGCCCGCCCGGAGCGGTTCCTCCAGATGTGCGCGCAGAACAACATGACGGTCGCCATGCCGACCCTGCCGTCGAACTACTTCCACCTCCTGCGGTGGCAGGTGCACAACCCGCACCACAAGCCGCTGGTCGTCTTCACGCCGAAGTCGATGCTGCGCCTGAAGGCCGCCGCGTCGAAGGCGGAGGAGTTCACGCACGGCGGGTTCCGCCCGGTCATCGGCGACAGCTCGGTCGAGCCGAACGCCGTCAAGAAGGTCGTCTTCTGCGCGGGCAAGGTCTACTACGACCTGGAGGCCGAGCGGCAGAAGCGCGGTGCCACGGACACGGCGATCATCCGCCTCGAGCGGCTGTACCCGCTGCCCGGCGCCGAGGTCCAGGCCGAGGTCAACAAGTACCCCAACGCCGAGAAGTACCTGTGGGTCCAGGAGGAGCCGGCCAACCAGGGTGCCTGGCCGTTCATCGCCCTGAACCTGATCGACCACCTGGACCTGGCGGTCGGCGCCGACGTCCCGCACGGCGAGCGGCTGCGGCGCATCTCGCGCCCGCACGGCTCGTCCCCGGCGGTCGGTTCCGCCAAGCGCCACCAGGCGGAGCAGGAGCAGCTCGTGCGTGAGGTGTTCGACGCGTAACCGCGCTCGCGCACGCCGTACGACGGCCGGGCCGCACTCCCTCGACGGGGGTGCGGCCCGGCCGTTTCCGCGCACTTATCCTTGACCCATGTACTTCACCGACCGTGGCATCGAAGAGCTGGAGAAGCGGCGCGGCGAGGAGGAGGTCACCTTCGAGTGGCTCGCCGAGCAGCTCCGGACGTTCGTCGACCTCAACCCGGACTTCGAGGTCCCGGTGGAGCGTCTGGCGACCTGGCTGGCACGGCTGGACGACGAGGACGACGAGTAGGACCCGCAGGTCCCCCGGGACCGCGACGAGTGACGCGACGAGTGAAGGGCGCCCGTGGAGGCGCCCTTTTCGTGTGTACGGCGTCGACGGCGGGGTCTCCAGCGAGGGGCCGTCAGTCGCGGGGGCGGCCCAGGTCGTAGGCGAGGCCGAGGAGGCCGTGGGCCAGCAGCAGCGCGCCCGCCGCGACCCAGCCGGCGCTGCGCCGCCGCAGACCCCATGCCGTGACCGGGACGGCGGCCGTCACCTGGGCCAGCGCGAGGACGTGCGCGCGGGGTGTGCCGGACCAGGGCAGCCAGGGGCCCAGGGGGCTGTGCTCGACCGCGTTCTCCATGGCGTCGAGTTCGGTGCGGACGGTCTCGCGCCAGCCCCGCCAGTCGATCCGCCGGACGTCGTCCCGCGCGCGTGCGGCGTCGCGGAGGGCGCGGGCCGGGGCGCCGGGGGTGAACCCGGCGGGCAGGGTGAGACCCGCGCGGGTGAGGACGGCGAGCAGGA
The DNA here is from genome assembly GCF_013363615.1 of Streptomyces sp. CAI-85. Lineage (NCBI taxonomy): Bacteria > Bacillati > Actinomycetota > Actinomycetes > Kitasatosporales > Streptomycetaceae > Streptomyces > Streptomyces sp. CAI-85. The sequence continues at coordinate 2,158 of NZ_JAANNX010000068.1, forward strand.
CGCCCACGCGCGTGTGGGCGTCGGCCTCGGGGTCCGGGCGGGTCAGCGGCTCCAGGTCCTGGACGTCGAGGACGGGGTCGAGACCGAGGCGGGCGGCGAGGGTGTGCAGGGCGTCGTCCTCGCCGTCCGGGGTGCCGTCGGCGAGCCAGCCGTAGCCGACGGGACGGCGGAAGCCGGAGGCGACGGTGAGCCCGGCCCGCCCGGCGTCCCACCACAGTCCCAGGACGGGCCAGGGGGCACCGACGGCCAGGGCGGCGGCCCAGCGGGCGAGGACCCCGTCGACGGGGTCGTCGACGAGGTCGCCAGAGCCGTCGCCAGCGCCGTCGCCCGAGCCTTCGTGGGAGTCGGCGCGGGCCTTGCCGTGCGTCCACGGGGTGCCCTCGGGGACCAGGACGCTCCATTCGTCACCGGCGCCCGTGAGGAGCATGCCGGTGCGCAGGAGGTGGGCCGCGGGGGCGACGGCGTCGGGGTCGGCGCGGCAGATCAGCACGGCGCCGGAGGGGCTGTCTTCCGTCGGCATGCTCCCCACGCTAGGACGGCCGGCGGCGGGCCGGGATCCGGTGGTCACCCGAACGGGTGGCTTGACTTCCCCCGACCGCGATATATCGTGAATAGCGGGAGACGCGATATGGCGCGTTGCCCTGTCGCGTCGAGGAGGTCAGCACCATGTCCGAGTGGTCCGTCGCCGAGCCCACGAAGCTCACGTTCGACGCGCCGGTGAGCACCCTGCACGTGCGCGTCGTGAACGGCACGGTGAACGTGGTGGGCACCGACGAGGAAGCCGCCCGTCTGGAGGTCACCGGGATCGAGGGCCCACCCCTGGTGGTGACCCAGCGGGAGGGCACCCTGACCGTGGCCTACGAGGACCTGCCCTGGAAGGGCTTCCTCAAGTGGCTGGACAGCAAGGGCTGGCGGCGCAGCGCCGAGGTCTCCCTCGCCGTACCGGCGGGCACCCGTGTGGAGGTGGGCGTGGTGGGCGCCGGGGCGACGGTCTCCGGGATCGTCGGGCCCACGGAGGTCAAGGGCGTCGCCGGTGACACCACCCTGGTGGGTCTCGCGGGCCCGGTCCGCACGGACACGGTCTCGGGGAGCGTGGAGGCCCAGGCCCTCACCGGGGACCTGCGCTTCCACTCCGTCTCCGGTGATCTGACGGTCGTGGAAGCCGCGTCCTCGGTGCGGGCCGACTCGGTGAGCGGCTCGATGATCGTCGACCTGGACGCCGCGAGCCGGCCCACGGACATCGCGCTGACCAGCGTCTCCGGCGAGATCGCCATCCGGCTCCCGCATCCGGCGGACGCGCGCGTGGAGGCGAACACCGCCAGCGGCTCGGTCTCCAACGCCTTCGAGGACCTCCGGGTCAGCGGCCAGTGGGGCGCCAAGCGGATCACCGGCCGGCTCGGCGCGGGCAACGGCCGGCTCAAGGCCACCACGGTTTCCGGGTCCATCGCCCTGCTGCGACGCCCCGCCGAGGAGGACGGACCGGCCTTCGACTCGGGGGAGAATGCCCCTTCCGGCCCGGACGACGACTCCCCCGGCTCTCCGGCCGACAGCACGACCGACAAGAAGGTGTTCTGACATGCCTCCCGTCTTCGCCCACGGCCGCCTCCGCCTCTACCTGCTGAAGCTGCTGGACGAAGCCCCGCGCCACGGCTACGAGGTGATCCGCCTCCTGGAGGAGCGCTTCCAGGGCCTGTACGCGCCGTCGGCGGGCACCGTCTACCCGCGGCTGGCCAAGCTGGAGGCCGAGGGGCTGGTCACCCACACCACCGAGGGCGGCCGCAAGGTGTACGCGATCACCGACGCGGGCCGGGCCGAACTGGCCGACCGCAGCGGTGAACTGGCCGACCTGGAGCTGGAGATCCGCGAGTCCGTCGCCGAACTGGCCGCGGAGATACGGGCCGACGTGCGCGGCGCGGCGGGCGATCTGCGCCGGGAGATGCGCGCGGCCGCCTCCGAGGCGCGGCGCGGCACCGGCACCGGCGGACACCCGGACTGGGAGCCCGAGTTGGGCGACAAGGAGGCGTGGCGCGCCGCCAAGGAGGAGATGCGCCGCGTCAAGCTGGAGTGGAAGGAGCAGGCCCGCCGGGCCAAGGACGAGAGCCGCCGCGCCCGTGACGAGGCGCAGCGGGCCCGCCGCCAGGCCAAGGAGGCCCAGGACCACGCCCGGGCCCAGGCCCAGGAGGAGGTGCAGCGCATAGCGCGCCGCGTCCAGGAGCAGGTCCAGGACCACTTCGCGCGCGGCGACTGGCCGACGGGCGTCCGCGAGGGCCTGACCGAACTGGCCAAGGAGTTCGGCGAGTTCGGCAAGGACTTCGGCAAGGATCTCGGGCGCGACCTGGGCCGGGACTTCGGCTTCGGCCGCTCGGGCGGCGGCAAGGCGTCCACGGATCCGGCGGGCGCCGAGCGGGTCCCGGAGTACTCCGACACCCCGGAGGACTTCCCGGCCGGGTACGAACCGGCCTGGGCCCACGAGGAGTCCAGCGGCGACCCGGCCCGTGACCTCGACCGTCTGCTGGACCGCTTCCGGGACGACATCAGGGACGCGGCCCGCGACCACGGCGTCACCGCCGACCAGCTCCGCGACACCCGCCGCCATCTGTCGACGGCGGCGGCACACATCGGGGCGATACTCCGGGCGCCGAAGGGCTGAGCCGGGGGCTGGGGCCGAGGCCGGGGACGGGGGTCAGCTCGCCTTGGCCTCTCCCCCGCCGCCCAGCACCCGGGTCAGGGACTCATGGGTGACCCCATGGTCGGCCAGGACCTCGGCGGTCGGGCCGGGGCGGACGGTCATCGCCAGCAGCAGGTGCTCGTCGCCGATGTGCCGCTCGCGGCGGGCCAGGGCCATCCGCAGCGACTGCTCCAGGACACCCTTGGCCTCCCGGCCGAAGCCCGGACGCCCGCTCCGGCGGGCACCGGCCTTCCCGTCCCCGGCCTTCCCGCCACCGGCCGACCCGTCGCCCGCCATCGCGCCGACGCCGTGCGCCTCCTCGACACGGGAGACGATCTCCGAGACGTCGATGCCCAGTCCTGCGAGGGCCTCGGTCTCGGCGCGGGACAGGCCCGCCCGGCGCCGGGTCTCCTCCAGCGCCGTACGCACCGCGTCCTTGCGGTCGGCGAGCCCGAGGGCGGCCAGCGCGAAGGAGGCGCGGCTCGCCTCCCGGTCCAGCAGCGCGAGCAGCAGATGCTCGGCGCCGACGGTCCGGCCGCCCGCCTCCGCACACTGGTCGACGGCGCCGCGCACCACGGCCCTCGCGTCCTTGGTGAACCGCTCGAACATCACTGCCTCCCGTACTTCTTGTGCACGGCCTGCCTGCTGACCCCGAGTTCCGCGGCGATCTCCTGCCACGACCAGCCCTGATTGCGGGCGCTGCGCACCTGCACCGCCTCCAACTGCTCCAGCAGCCGGCGCAGTGCGGCGACGGCGCGCAGCCCGACCCGTGGATCACGGTCACCTGCGCGCTCGGCGAGATCCGTTGCTTCGGTCATGACGTCAACGTACGTTGACAACGGGAGGATGTCAACCAGAGTTGACGTCAGTCGTCGTGTCAGTTGTCGTGTCAGTCGTCGTCAGGAGTGGGTGAGCACGATCTTGCCGAACTGGTCGCCGGCCGCGAGCCGTTCGAAGCCCTCGCGGGCCCGGTCCAGGGGCAGTTCCTCGTCGATGACGGGGCGTACTCCGGTGGCGGCGCAGAAGGAGAGCAGGTCCTCCAGCTCGTCCTTGGTGCCCATGGTGGAGCCGACCACCTTCAGCTCCAGGAAGAAGATCCGGGTCAGCTCGGCGTGCGAGGGCCGGTCCCCGCTGGTCGCGCCGGAGATCACCAGCGTGCCGCCGGGGCGGAGCGACTTCACCGAGTGGGACCAGGTGGCGGCGCCGACGGTCTCGATGACGGCGTCCACCCGCTGGGGCAGCCGCGCCCCGGGCTCCACGGCCTCCACGGCGCCCAGTTCCAGCGCCCGCTTGCGCTTGGCCTCGTCCCGGCTGGTCGCGAAGACCCGCAGTCCCGCGGCCTTCCCCAGCACGATCGCGGCGGTGGCGACCCCGCCCCCGGCGCCCTGCACGAGCACCGAGTCACCGGGCCGTACACCCGCGTTGGTGAAGAGCATCCGGTACGCGGTCAGCCAGGCCGTGGGCAGACAGGCCGCCTCCGCGAAGGACAGCTCCTTGGGCTTGGGCAGCAGGTTCCAGGTCGGCACCGACACCAGCTCGGCGAAGGTGCCCTGATAGCGCTCGGTGAGGATGGAGCGGGGCTCCCTGGGGCCGACGCCATGGCCGCTCTGGCCGATGACGGAGTGCAGGACGACCTCGTTGCCGTCCTCGTCGACACCGGCGGCGTCGCAGCCGAGGATCATCGGCAGCTTGTCCTCGGCGAGGCCGACACCGCGCAGGGACCAGAGGTCGTGATGGTTGAGGGAGGCGGCCCGGACCTGGACGGTGCTCCAGCCGGGACGGGCCTCGGGGGCCGGTCGCTCCCCCAACTCCAGTCCGGAAAGCGGCTGGTCGCGGTCGATTCGGGCGGCGTAGACGGCGAACATGCACCTGACGATAGGGGCCGGACGGGGCGGGCGAAACCGGGGGCGACTGTGAGACATGCCCTCTTGCGTGACCGGGGGACCACAGTGCGGTGACCCGACTGCGGCGGCCCGACCGCGGCGGCCACGTCACTCGAACAGGCGAGCGGACAGGCAAAGAAACGGCCAAGTGCGGGCAGCCGAATGGCCCCGCCCGATCGGACGAGGCCATTCGAGGTGTGCGTGACGTACGCGTCAGCGACGCGCGACGCCTTCCGCCCGGGCGGCCGCGGCGACCGCCGCCGTGACCGCGGGGGCGACCCGCTCGTCGAAGGGGGACGGGATCACGTAGTCCGCGGAGAGATCGTCACCGACGACGCCCGCCAGGGCCTCCGCCGCCGCGATCTTCATGCCCTCGGTGATCCGGGACGCCCGCACCTGGAGCGCGCCCGCGAAGATCCCCGGGAACGCCAGCACGTTGTTGATCTGGTTCGGGAAGTCCGACCGGCCGGTCGCCACGACCGCCGCGTACTTGCCGGCGACGTCCGGGTGCACCTCGGGGTTCGGGTTGGCCATGGCGAAGACGAACGCGCCCTTCGCCATGGAGGCCACCGCCTCCTCCGCGACCGTGCCGCCGGAGACGCCGATGAACACGTCCGCACCGGCCAGCGCGTCCTCCAGGGAGCCGGAGAGCCCGGCCTTGTTGGTGAACCCGGCCAGCTCGCGCTTGACGTCGGTCAGGTCCGCCCGGTCCGCGGAGACGATGCCCTTGCGGTCGGCCACCGCGACGTCCCCGATACCGGCCTCGACCAGCATCTTCGCGATGGCGACACCGGCGGCGCCGGCGCCCGAGATGACGGCCCGCAGATCGCCGACCGCGCGTCCGCTCAGCCGCGCCGCGTTGCGCAGCGCCGCCAGCGTCACGACCGCCGTGCCGTGCTGGTCGTCGTGGAAGACCGGGATGTCGAGCGCGTCCTGGAGCCGGCGCTCGATCTCGAAGCACCGCGGTGCCGAGATGTCCTCCAGGTTCACACCGCCGAAGGAGGGCGCGAGGCGCACCACCGTCTCGACGATCTCGTCCACGTCCGTGCAGGCGAGCGCGATCGGGACCGCGTCCACACCGCCGAACTGCTTGAAGAGGATGGCCTTGCCCTCCATCACGGGGAGGGATGCCTCCGGGCCGATGTCCCCGAGTCCCAGCACGGCCGTGCCGTCGGTGACGACGGCGACGACCGAGGACTTCCAGGTGTAGTCGTTCACCAGGTCCGGCTGTTCCGCGATCGCGGTGCACACGCGCGCGACGCCGGGGGTGTACGCGAGGGACAGGTCGTCCTTGTCACGGATCGGGACGGTGGCCTGCACGGCCATCTTTCCGCCCCGGTGCAGCGCGAAGGCCGGATCGAACGAGTCGAGGGGCTCCGCACCGCCCTCCTGGCCCGCATGGTCCGCGCTATCGCTGCGAGGATTGACGATCTCCGCTGCCACTGTGTCTTACCCCTTAGGTGTTCATGGATGAGGGTGGCCACTCCGGGTGAGGAGTGGGCGGGCACCGCGCAGAGCCCTGAGGTGATGCGTACGGGCGCCTGCGCGTCGGGCGCGCCGCACACGCGCCCTGAGCCCCGGATGAGGGGTGTAAAGAACCTTCTTACCGGACGGAGACCGCAGCCGACGAGTCCATTCGTGCAAGGTCACATGGCGTCTCTTGCAGGACTCCTACAGTCCGCCCCGTGCGATCGTGCCGGGCGCGCTCAGCCGTCCTACCGCCGTGACATGACTCATGCGGGCAGAAGTGGACAACGAGTGGACAAACTCTTGACACGGACTCAAGTCAACGCACAGGAAGCATCGGAGGCAGTCACATAGTGAGACGAACCGAAGATCTTCCGGCCGAAAACCGGGATTTCCGCAGATGGTCCGGCACTGTCCGGCCGTGATGTACCGGACTGATGTGGTTCGGGGGTCGCCCGTTATCCGATTTTGACATAGCTGGACCCCTGAATGGCGCAGTCCGAATGGCAAGATGCCGTAATCACACGAGGTCGCGACACCCGAAGGTGTGTGTTCTCGTCGACCCATCGGCATTTGCCGGCCCATCGGCATCACCATCCATCCGCCGGAGGAACCCACCATGACCGCACGCACCACCCGCCACACGACCGCCGCGCGCACGCGCCTCGCCGCGGTCGGATCCCTCGCGGTCGCGGGCGCCCTGTTGCTCTCGGCCTGCGGTGACCAGACCAAGGACAACGGCTCCGGAAGCAGCGAGACCAGCGCAGCCCCGCTGGCCGACAAGCTGCCCCAGGCCATCCGTGACAAGGGCGTCATCCGGGTCGGCTCGGACATCGCCTACGCGCCGGTCGAGTTCAAGGACAGCTCCGGCAAGGTGGCCGGCATCGACCCCGACATCGCCGCGGCCATGGGCGAGCAGCTCGGGGTGAAGTTCGAGTTCCAGAACGCCACCTTCGACACCCTCATCGGTGGTCTGGCCTCCAAGCGCTACGACGTCGCGATGTCGGCCATGACCGACACCAAGGACCGCCAGGAGGGCATCGACGGCGACACCGGCAAGAAGGTCGGCGCCGGCGTCGACTTCGTCGACTACTTCACCGCGGGCGTCTCGCTCTACACCAACAAGGGCGACACCCAGGGCATCAAGACCTGGGACGACCTCTGTGGCAAGACGATGGCGGTCCAGCGCAACACCTTCTCCCACGACCTCGCCAAGGAGCAGGCGGAGAAGTGCAAGAAGGACGGCAAGCCCGCCCTCAAGATCGAGGACTTCGCCACCAACCCCGAGGCCGAGACCCGGATGCGCTCCAAGGGCGCGGACGTCGTCTCCGCGGACTTCCCGATCGCGGCCTACTCCGTGAAGAACGCCGGCGGCGGCAACTACTTCGAGATCGTCGGCGACCAGGTCGAGGCGGGCCCGTACGGCATCGCCGTCGCCAAGGACAACACCGAGCTGCGTGACGCGCTCCAGGCGGCCGTCCAGGCGATCATCGACAACGGCGAGTACAAGAAGATCATCGAGAAGTGGGGCGTCGCCGACGGCGCGATCACCGAGTCCAAGATCAACGGCGGTTCCTGAACACCGGCACCGCACGACTCGGCTCTGAAAGGCTCCACCCGTGACTGTTGACGTCAACAAGTCCGACGGTCCCGACGCGACGCCCCCCGCCGGGCCGGAGGCCATCAAGGCCATCCCGGTCCGGCACCCCGGGCGATACGTTTCGGCCTTCGTCGCGATCGCGCTGCTGGTATCCGTCGTCTACGCCTTCGCGCAGGGCAACATCAACTGGGGCGCGATCCCCGACTACTTCTTCGACGACCGCATCATGCACGGTGTCTGGAACACCCTGCTGCTCACCGTGCTCTCCATGGTGATCGGCATCGCGGGCGGCATCCTGCTCGCGGTGATGCGTCTGTCGAAGAACCCGGTGACCTCGTCCATCGCGTGGTTCTACATCTGGTTCTTCCGCGGTACGCCGGTCCTGGTCCAGCTCTTCGTCTGGTTCAACCTGGGCCTGGTCTTCGAGTACATCAACCTCGGCCCGATCTACAAGGACTACTGGTCGTCCTTCATGACGCCGCTGCTCACGGCGCTGCTGGGTCTGGGTCTGAACGAGGCCGCGTACATGGCCGAGATCTGCCGTGCCGGTCTGCTCTCGGTCGACGAGGGCCAGACCGAGGCGTCGCACGCCCTGGGCATGAGCCACACCAAGACGCTCCGCCGGATCGTCATCCCGCAGGCCATGCGCGTGATCGTGCCGCCGACGGGCAACGAGGTCATCAACATGCTGAAGACCACGTCGCTGGTGTCGACGGTCCAGTACGTGGATCTGCTCAAGGCGGCTCAGGACATCGGTCAGAACGCCGGTTCCACCGTGGAGATGCTCTTCCTCGCCGCCGCCTGGTACCTGATCCTGACCTCGATCCTGAGCGTCGGCCAGTACTACGTCGAGCGGTACTACGCCCGCGGTTCCAGCCGCAGCCTGCCGCCGACGCCGCTCCAGCGCTTCAAGGCAGCCGTCCTGCCCGCGCGCCGCCCGAAGGGAGTCTCGGCATGACTCACCCCATGGTGAAGGCCGAAGGCGTCCACAAGTCCTTCGGCTCGGTCGAGGTCCTCAAGGGCATCGACCTGGAGGTCAAGAACGGCGAGGTGTTCTGCCTCATCGGCCCCTCCGGCTCCGGCAAGTCGACCTTCCTGCGGTGCATCAACCACCTGGAGAAGATCAACGCCGGCCGGCTCTACGTCGACGGGGATCTGGTGGGCTACCGCCAGAAGGGCGACAAGCTGTACGAGCTGAAGGACAACGAGGTCGCGCTGAAGCGCCGGGACATCGGCATGGTGTTCCAGCGGTTCAACCTCTTCCCGCACATGACCGCGGCGGAGAACGTGATCGAGGCCCCGGTCCAGGTCAAGGGCGTCAGCAAGGCCCAGGCCCGGGAGCGGGCGAAGGAGCTGCTGGACCGGGTCGGCCTCGCCGACAAGGCCGGCAACTACCCCTCGCAGCTCTCCGGCGGCCAGCAGCAGCGCGTGGCGATCGCCCGTGCGCTGGCCATGGACCCGAAGCTGATGCTGTTCGACGAGCCGACCTCGGCCCTCGACCCGGAGCTGGTCGGTGACGTCCTCGACGTCATGCGCGACCTGGCCGAGTCGGGCATGACGATGGTCGTCGTCACCCACGAGATGGGCTTCGCCCGCGAGGTCGGCGACAGCCTGGTCTTCATGGACGGCGGTGTGGTCGTGGAGTCCGGCAACCCGCGCGACGTCCTGACCAACCCGCAGCACGAGCGGACGCAGGCGTTCCTGTCCAAGGTGCTCTAGCCGACAGACGGCGAGACAGCGAGAAGGGGCGGTACGGAGAGATCCGTACCGCCCCTTCCGCATGCCGGGACTACTTCACCGCGAGCAGCAGCGTGTCCGAAGGCGAGCACCACACCGGGCGGGCCTCCGTGAAGCCCTTCTCCCTCAGGACGCGGGCATGCCACGCCGGGGAGGGCATGTCGCCGTCGGCGTGCTCGCCGTAGATCTCGAAGCGGCGGGCGGTGGGGGCGGCCAGGGCCGGGTCCTGGGCGGCGAGCCGCCACCACTCGGCCCAGTCGACGGCGCCCCGGGACCTGGCCTGGTCCATACGGGCGTGCCGCTGCGCGCGTTCCGCCGCGTTGATGCGGGGCGTCGTCTCGTCGATCATGTGGTCCGCGTTCATGAAGACACCGCCGTCGCGGACGAGTCCCGCGATCCGGCCGTAGAGGTCCGCGAGGGGGTCGCGGTGCAGCCAGTGCAGGGCCGTGGCGGTGAGCACGGCGTCGTACGTGTCGTGCGGCAGCCGGGCCGTCCAGTCCGGGTCCTTGAGGTCGGCGGTGACGAGGGTGACGCGGTCGTCGCCCGCGAAGGTGCCCTCGGCGATGGCCAGCAGGGCCGGGTCGAGGTCGACGCCGGTGCTGGTGGCGCCGGGGAGGCGGGCGAGCAGCCGGGCGGTGATCGTGCCGGTGCCGCAGGCGAGGTCGAGAACGCGCGGCGCGGTGCCGACGAGGGCCTCCACCATGTCCAGCATGATCCGGAAGCGGTCCTCCCGGTCGGGCATGTACCACTCCTGCTGGCGGTCCCAGCTCTCCTGCCAGGCCGCCCAGTCGGTTCCCGTGCCCGTTCCCGTTCCGGTGCTCGTGGTCATGAGAGCCCTCTCCTCCGTCGCCCGCGTAATACCCTTGGAGCACGATCAGCTCTTACCCGACCGCAGGCACGACCATAGAGCCCCTCCGTAAGGACTACAAGTGGAACTGGCCTATTACTCGGACTACGCCGTCCGTCTCGTCAACAGCGAGGAGCCGACCCGGGGCAAGGACGCGCTGACGTCGGTCGAGGCCGTCCGCGATCTGTTCGGCGGCAACCGGTCGGCGGCCCGGCGGGCCACCGAGGCGGACGTCACCCGGTTCCGCTCGGTGCGGGGCCGGCTGCGGGCGGTCTTCGAGGCGGCCGACGGCGGCGACGAGACCCTCGCCGTGGACCTGCTGAACTCGCTGCTCCTGGAGTTCCCGGTCAGCCCGCAGATCTCCGGCCACGACCACCGCGACGACGACGGCCGTCCGCTGTGGCACATGCATCTGGCCGACCACCCCTCGAACGCGACCGCGGGCTACGCCGCCATCGCCGCCATGGGCCTGGCCTTCCATCTCACCGAGCACGGCGTCGACCGCCTCGGCCTGTGCGAGGCGGCACCGTGCCGCAACGCCTATCTGGACACCTCGACCAACCGCTCCCGGCGCTACTGCTCCGACCGCTGCGCGACCCGCGCGAACGTCGCCGCCTACCGGGCCCGCAAGCGCCAGGAGGCCGACCGGGTGGACAGCACCGGCCTCGCGGCCGAGAACGCCCAGCGCACCAGCGCCAGCGGCGAGCGCTGATCGGGTTTGCGCGGCCGGTAGCGCAGCCGCGCCCGGCCGAGGATCAGCTCGTCGGGCACGGTCCCGTAGTCGGTGCTGTCACCGCCGGCGAACGCGTTGTCGCCGAGGACCCACCAGCCGCCCTCCCGGCGCTCCGCGGCGCGCTTGACGACGAGCAGGTCCTGCTGGAACGGATGCCGCAGCACCACGACGTCCCCCGCCCTGACCCTGGCCCCGTACCGCACCACCAGCACATCTCCGTGATACAGCGTGGGCACCATGGACGGACCGGTCACCTCGGCCAGTCCGAAGAGCGCGGCGACCCTGCCACGCTCGGTCTCCCGCGACAGCTCCGGCATCGCCGGCACCTCCCCTGGTCCGTTCCTCCACCAGTCTCAGTCTGACCCCGGACTTTTGTCCTAAGCCCACGGGGGCACTCGCGAAAACCCGTCGTGCAGGGAGTAATGTCCCACCTGAGAAGACGATCACGAGGAAGGAACGCTCCATGCTTTCCCGCCTGTTTGCCCCCAAGGTCAAGGTCAGCGCGCACTGCGACCTGCCCTGCGGCGTGTACGACCCGGCCCAGGCCCGCATCGAGGCGGAGTCGGTGAAGGCCGTGCAGGAGAAGATGGCCGCCAACGACGACCCGCACTTCCAGGCGCGCGCCATCGTCATCAAGGAGCAGCGCGCCGAGCTCGCCAAGCACCACGTCTCCGTGCTGTGGAGCGACTACTTCAAGCCCCCGCACTTCGAGAAGTACCCGCAGCTCCACACGCTGGTCAACGACACCCTGAAGGCCCTGTCGGCCGCCAAGGCGTCGAGCGACCCGAAGACCGGCGAGAAGGCCCTTGAGCTGATCGCCGAGATCGACCGTATTTTCTGGGAGACCAAGGCCTGACGACCGGTCTCCCCCACCGGCGGTCGGTGCACCACCGCCGTGCCGGGGCTTTCCGGGAAGGGGCCCGGCCGACGCACTCCGTCGGCCGGGCCCCTTCGCCGTCCGCCGCCCCGCCTACGATCACCTCATGGACTCCCGTCACCGCGTCCGCTGGACGTACGCCTTCATCGACCGGCCCGCCGGACAGCTCGCGCGGGCCTGCTCCTTCTGGACGGCCGTCACCGGGACCCGGCTCTCCGAACCGCGCGGTGACGACGGCGAGTTCGTCACCCTGCTGGCGGACGGCGCCGACCCCTGCGTGAAGGCGCAGGGCGTCACGGCCGGGGCGGGCGGCGCGCATCTCGACTTCGCCGTGGAGGACGTGCCCGGGTTTGTCGCGGCGGCGCTGGAGCTGGGCGCCGGGACCGAGGCCGCGCACGACGGATGGGCCGTGCTGCGGTCCCCCGCCGGGCAGTTGTTCTGCGCGGTGCCGTGGGCCGGTGAGTCGGTCCGGCCGCCGGTGGTCGAAGGCAGCCGCCTCGACCAGGTCTGCGTGAGCGTCCCGCCGTCGTCCTACGACGCCGAAGTCGCCTTCTTCACCGCCCTGTTGCCGGAGTGGACGTCCCGGCCGGGCTCCCGGCCCGAGTTCCATGTGATCGCGCCGCCGGACGGGCTGCCGGTGCGCGTCCTCGTCCAGCGGCTCGACGGCGAGGAGCCCGTCACCGCCCATGTCGACCTGGCGAGCGGGCCGGACACCGGCGCCGTCCGCGCCCGGCACGAGCGGCTCGGCGCGGTCCCGGTCGCCGAGCATCCGCACTGGACGGTGATGCGTGATCCGGCGGGCGGGCTGTACTGCCTCACCGGCCGCGACGCGCACACCGGCGGGCTGCCGCGCTCACAAGCCTGAGAGCGCGGAGACCCAGGGGTCGGTCCAGGGGTCGATCCATGGGTCAGGGCTCGTGCCGGCCGGTCGGGGGCGCGGGGGTGTGGGCGTGCTGCTCGGGCGCCGGCGCGCCCTCCTCGACGTACGCCTCGCACTTCGGGTTGTGGCAGGGGCCCGCGACCCAGCGCGGTACCCAGGCGCCCAGCGTCTTGTGGCGCCGGACGACGGACTGCACGGACTGCCCGCAGGCGGGACAGAAGCGTTGTTCCCGGTCCATGACCTCAGGGTAGGGCGGCACCGGCCGAGGCGCTCCCCGCCGTACGCGAGAAACTCGGCCGGTGCGGGCGGGTCCCGCACACCGTGGGGATGTGCGGGACCCTGGGGGCGGACGGTCCGCCGCCTCAGGTGCTGCGGCGGGTGACGAACTCCGCCAGCGACAGCAGACCGCCGGCCGCCTCCGGGTCCGGGATCGCCCGGGCCAGTTCGGACATCGCGCGGGACATCCGGTCCGCCGCCTGCTCCTGCGCCCAGGCGCGCCCGCCCGCCCGCTCCACGGCGAGCACCGTGCGGTCCAGGTCGGCCTGTTCGAACGGAGCCGCGTACAGCGCGGCCAGCTCGCCGGCCGCCGGGGTGCCGGAGGACAGGGCCGCCACCACCGGCAGGGACTTCTTGCGGGCGGCGAGATCCGCCCCGGCCGGTTTGCCGGTGTGCCGAGGGTCGCCCCACAGGCCGATCACGTCGTCGATGAGCTGGAAGGCGAGCCCGGCCTCCCGGCCGAACGCGTCCAGCGCGTCGACGTCGTCGTCCGCCGCGCCCGCGTAGAGCGCGCCGACCGCGCAGGCGCAGCCGATCAGCGCGCCCGTCTTGGCCTCGGCCATGGCGAGCACCTCGTCGAGGGTGACCTCGGCGGGGTCGCGTCTCTCCAGGGCCGTGTCCACCTGCTGTCCCGCGCAGAGTTCGACCACGCAGGCCGCGAGCCGGGCGACGGCCGCCGTGGACGCCGGGTGCGGGTCCTCGGCGAGCATGCCGAGGGCGAGCGCCTGGAGGGCGTCCCCGGCGAGGATCGCGTCGGCGTCGCCGAACACGGTCCAGGCGGTGGGGCGGTGGCGGCGGGTGGCGTCCCGGTCCATCACGTCGTCGTGCAACAGCGTGAAGTTGTGGACCAGTTCGACCGCGGCGGCGGCCCGCGCGGCCGCCGCCCGGGCCGCCGGGCCGCCGAGCGCGGCGGCCGCGGCGAGGACGAGGGCGGGGCGGATGGCCTTGCCGGCGTTGCCGGTGGCGGGGGTGCCGTCCGGGTGCTCCCAGCCGAAGTGGTAGCGCGCGATCCGGCGCAGCGGTCCGGGCAACGCGTCGACGGCGGCGCGCAGTTCGGGGTCGACGGACACCCGTGCGCGCTCCAGGATCGCCGTCGCCTCGTGCCCGTCGGCCGTGCCCGGCCCGGTTCCGCCGGTCCCGTCGGTCCCGCTCTGGCTCCCGATGGACGCCCGCCTTCCCCGAGTCCCCTGCGGCCTGGTGGCGGAGGTCACCGCCAGCGGCCGATCTCGACGTTCTCCAGAACGCCCAGCGCGTCGGGGACGAGGACGGCCGCCGAGTAGTAGGCCGTCACCAGGTATTTGATGATGGCCTGCTCGTTGATGCCCATGAACCGCACGGACAGGCTCGGCTCGATCTCGTCGGGCAGGCCGGACTGGCGCAGGCCGATGACGCCCTGGTCCTGCTCGCCCAGGCGCAGCGCGATGATGGAGCTGGTGCGGGCCTCGGTGACCGGGATCTTGTTGCACGGGTAGATCGGCACACCGCGCCAGGTCGGGATGCGGTTGCCGCCGATGTCGATGGTCTCGGGCACCAGACCGCGCTTGTTCAGCTCACGGCCGATCGCGGAGATCGCGCGCGGGTGGGCGAGCAGCATCTTGGTGCCGCGCCGCCGGCTGAGGAGTTCGTCGAGGTCGTCGGGGCTGGGCACGCCGTCGTGCGGCTGGAGGCGCTGGTCGTACTCGCAGTTGTGGAGGAGCCCGAACTCGCGGTTGTTGACCAGCTCGTGCTCCTGGCGCTCCTTGAGCGCCTCGACCGTCAGCCGGAGCTGCTGCTCGGTCTGGTTCATGGGCTGGTTGTAGAGGTCGGCCACGCGCGTGTGGATGCGCAGGACGGTCTGGGCGATGCTCAGTTCGTACTCGCGCGGGCGGGCGTCGTAGTCGACGAAGGTGTGCGGGATGTCGGCCTCACCGGCGTGGCCCGCGGCCAGGTCCACCTCCTTCTCGCCGTACTTGTTGGTGCGCTGCTCCGGGATCGCGCGCAGCTCGTGGAGGTGGGCGCCCAGGGTGTCGGCGCGCTCCGCGACCTGTTCGACGTCCTGCCGGGTGAGGACCAGGACCGTGCAGGCGGTGTCGGCGCGGGCGGTGTACTCCCAGATGGCGTCGGCGTCGAGCAGGGCCTGCTCGCCGAAGTAGGCGCCGTCGGCGAGGACCCCGAGGACCTGGTCGTCGCCGTAGGGGCCGGTGCCGACCTTCTCCACCCTGCCGTGCGCCAGCAGATAGACCTCGTCGGACTGGCTGCCGAAGGACGCGATGATCTCCCCGGGGGCGAACTCCCGCTGCCGGCAGCGCTGGGCCAGCTCCCCCAGCACCTCTTCGTCCTCGAAGTCGCGCAGCGCCGGCAGCTCGCCCAGCTCGGCCGGGATCACCTCGACGCGGTCACCGGTCTTGACGAACGTGATGCGGCCGTCGCCGACCGCGTACGTCAGCCGCCGGTTGACCCGGTACGTGCCGCCCTGCACATCCACCCAGGGCAGGGTCCGCAGCAGCCAGCGCGAGCTGATCTCCTGCATCTGCGGCGCGGACTTGGTGGTGGTGGCCAGGTTCCGCGCGGCCGCCGTGCCGAGACTCTGCTGCGGCTTGCCCGACTCGGTGCGGACCTCTTCGCCTACCGACATGAGAAATTGCCCTCCCAGCTCATGCACGGGCGCCGAACTGCGCCGGTGCACTGTTCACGCGGCCAGCCTTCCATCACTTTGTGTGCTCGTGCCATTACACGAAAGAGCGGGAATGGATCACGGTCGAGCCGGGAAGCGGAGGGTTCCGGCGAACGGTGTTCGACAATGGGCGGGTGACCGACCTGCGCCCCCGACTGCCCTCGCCGCTCCAGGAGGTGGCGGACGACCGGTTCGAACGGCACGGCGTCCGGCTGCTGCTGAAGCGCGACGATCTGATCCACCCGGAGCTGATCGGCAACAAGTGGCGCAAGCTCGTGCCCAATCTGGAGCGGGCGGCGGGCCGCACGCTGCTGACCTTCGGCGGCGCCTACTCCAACCATCTGCGCGCCACCGCGGCCGCCGGCCGGCTGCTCGGACTGCCCACGGTGGGCGTGGTGCGCGGCGACGAACTGGCCGGCCGCCCGCTGAACCCGTCCCTGGCCCGGTGCGCGGCCGACGGCATGCGGCTGCACTTCACCGACCGGGCCGCCTACCGGCGCAAGACCGAGCCGGAGACCCTCGCCGCGGTGCTGCGCGCGGCCGGCGCCGAGGACGCGTACGTGGTGCCCGAGGGCGGCAGCAACACGCTCGCCGTCCGCGGCTGCCGGGCGCTCGGCGAGGAGCTGCGCGGCCGGGCGGACGTCGTCGCGCTGGCCTGCGGCACCGGCGGCACACTGGCCGGGCTGGCCGCGGGGCTCGCCCCGGAACAGCGCGCCCTCGGCATTCCGGTTCTCAAGGGCGGTTTCCTCGGCGAGGAGATACAGGCCCTCCAGCAGCGGGCTTTCGGCGCCCGGCGCGGCGACTGGCGGCTCGACGAGCGGTTCCACTTCGGCGGCTACGCGCGCGTGCCCGCGGAACTCGACGCCTTCGCCGACGACTTCGAGCGGCGGCACGGCATCCCGCTCGAACGTCTCTATGTCGCCAAGTCGCTCTACGCCCTTGTCACCCTGGCCGGGGAAGGCGCGTTCGCCCCCGGGACCCGGCTCGCGGCGGTGGTGACGGGGGCGCCGTTCGAGGGGTGAACAGGCCCTAGCCCGCCTCCCGGTAGGCCGCCGCCTCCTCCAGGTCCAGCCGGCGCAGCAGGACGCGCAGCATCTCGTCGTCGATGTAGCGGCCGTCGCGGAGCCGGACGAAGACCTCGCGCTCGGCGCTGATCATCTCGCGGGCGAGCCGGCGGTAGGTGTCGTCGACGGTCTCGCCGGTGACCGGGTTGGTCTGGCCGAGGCGCTCCCAGACGGCGTTGCGGCGCCGCTCCAGGACGGTGCGCAGCCGGTCGGCGAGGGGTGGCGGCAGGGCGTTGCGCTCGTCCTCCAGGAGTGCGTCGAGGCGTTCCTCGGCGACCCGGGACGCCTGGGCCTGGGCGTTGGCCTCGGCGAGGGTGGCGGCCTGCGGGTCGGGCTCGGGGAACTTCAGCAGGTGGATCAGCGGGGGCAGCGTCAGGCCCTGCACGACGAGGGTGCCGATGACGGTCGTGAAGGTCAGGAAGAGGATCAGATTGCGGTGCGGGAAGGGCGCCTCGCCGTGGTCCACGGTGAGCGGGATGGAGAAGGCGATGGCCAGCGAGACCACGCCCCGCATCCCGGCCCAGGCGATCACGATGGGCCCGCGCCAGGTCGGGTTCTCCTCCCGCGCGCGGATGCGGGCCGACAGCAGCCGCGGCAGGAAGGTCGCCGGGTAGACCCACAGGAAGCGGACCGCGACCACCACCACGAACAGGACGACGGCGTACCAGGCGGCGTCCAGGCCCTCGTAGTCGCCGAGCCCTCTGAGGACGACCGGGAGCTGGAGGCCGATCAGGGCGAAGACCGCCGACTCCAGGATGAAGGCGACCATCTTCCAGACGGCCTCCTCCTGGAGCCGGGTGGCGAAGTCGACCTCCCACGCGCGGTGCCCGAGGTACAGGGCGACGACGACCACGGCGATGACCCCGGAGGCGTGGAACTGCTCGGCGGCCGCGTAGGCGACGAACGGGATCAGCAGGGAGAGCGTGTTCTGGAGGAGGGGTTCCTTCAGCCGGGTGCGCAGCCAGTGCAGCGGGGCCATCAGGATCAGCCCCGCGGCGACACCGCCGACCGCCGCCACCAGGAACTCCTCGATGCCGCCGGCCCAGGAGGCGCCCTCGCCGACGACGACCGCGAGGGCCACCTTGTAGGCGGTGATCGCGGTGGCGTCGTTCAGCAGGGACTCGCCCTGGAGGATCGTGGTGATCTTCGAGGGGAGGCCGACCCGGCGGGCGACCGCGGTGGCCGCGACCGCGTCCGGCGGCGCCACGACCGCGCCCAGCACCAGCGCGGCGGTCAGCGGCAGCCCGGGAACCAGCAGGTAGACGGCCCAGCCGACGACGAGCGTCGCGAAGAGCACGTACCCGACCGAGAGCAGGGCCACGGGGCGCACCTGGGCGCGCAGGTCCAGGTAGGAGCTCTCGGACGCCGAGGTGTACAGCAGCGGGGGCAGCAGCAGCGGCAGGACGACGTCCGGGTCCAGGGTGTAGTCCGGCACCCCGGGCAGGTACGACACCGCCAGGCCCACCGCCACCAGCAGCAGTGGCGCGGGCACCGGGGTGCGCCGGGCCGCCGCCGCGATCGCCGCGCTGCCCGCCACCAGCAACAGGAGTGGCATCACGTCCATGTCTCGCCGTCTCGCCGCCCTTCGTTTTTCCGCGCGGCCGTCCGCGCGCCCGTCGTAATCTGGCAATCATGAAACAGTGCACGCACGCCGACGCGCTGCCGGACCCCGAACCCGCCCCGTTGGGCGAGACGTGTCCCGAGTGTGTGCGCGACGGCACCCACCCGGTGCAGCTCCGGCTGTGTCTGTCGTGCGGCCATGTCGGCTGCTGCGACTCCTCGCCCGGCCGGCACGCGACGGAGCACCACAAGGACTCCGGGCACCCGGTGATGCGTACCTTCGAACCCGGTGAGAACTGGCGGTGGTGCTTCGTCGACCACGTCCTGGTGTGAACGTCCCGGGCGCCCCGGACGTTGCAGTTCATGGACGGCGGGGCACGGTACCGGCGAGACGGTCCGGCCGTCCGGCGGGTACGGTTCGACGGTCTGACGTCTGGGTACGTCAACCCGGCGCGCCCTCTTCCCTTTTGGGTCCGCAGACCCCCTAGACACGGAGCGTGTTCACAGCTTTACTGTGAGTGACGCCAGGGGGTTGGGGTCCCGGGACGGGAGACCGGAGAGCGCGGTAGCGTCACCGCTGCACCACACACGCGTTACCCCCGGGGGGAGACCCTCGGCCCCGAAAAGCTTGTACCACCTTGGAGGTGAGGGTGTCCCAGATCGCAGGCGAGCCCGCGACCCAGGACTTCGTGGAAGTCCGGCTGCCGGCTGCGGGTGCCTACCTGTCGGTGCTGCGGACGGCCACGGCCGGTCTCGCGGCCCGGTTGGACTTCACCCTGGACGAGATCGAGGACCTGCGCATCGCGGTGGACGAGGCCTGCGCGATCCTGCTCCAGCAGGCCGTGCCCGGCTCGGTGCTGAGCTGCGTGTTCCGGCTCGTCGACGACTCGCTGGAGGTGACGGTCTCGGCGCCGACCACGGACGGTCACGCCCCCGCGCGCGACACCTTCGCCTGGACCGTGCTGTCCGCCCTCGCGGGCAAGGTCTCCTCCGCCGTCGACGACGACAAAACCGTTTCGATCAGCCTCTACAAACAGCGCGGCGCGGGACCCGGGCCGGCGTGAGGGACGGGGACGGGCCGGTGCGGGACGAAGAGCGCGGCACACGGGAGCTGCCGGCCGAGGACACGGTCTCTCCGGGCGATTCCCGACGCATGACGGCGGATGGCATCAACGGCATTCCCGACCAGGCGAGACCCCACCCGGAGGACGACCGGTCCTCCGCGTCGGCCGGTCTCCCGGAGGACGCCGTGCAGGACGGCCCGCCCCGGGAGGGGCGGATCGGGGGTTCCCCCGGCCGCTCCGCCGAGGCCAGGGCTCGACAGAGGGCGACGGGCGGGACGATGAGCGAGCACCAGCGAGACGACGAGCAGGGCGTGCGGGGCACCCGGCACGAACCCCGTCAGCAGCACGAGCCCCGTCACGAAGGGGACCGCAGCGGGGCACGGGCGATGTTCGTCGAGCTGCGCGGACTGAAGGACGGCAGCCCCGAGTACGCGGAGCTGCGCAACCAGCTCGTCCGGATGCACCTGCCGCTCGTCGAGCACCTCGCGCGCCGCTTCCGCAACCGCGGCGAGCCGCTGGACGACCTCACCCAGGTCGCCACCATCGGGCTGATCAAGTCGGTCGACCGCTTCGACCCGGACCGCGGGGTGGAGTTCTCGACCTACGCGACCCCGACGGTCGTGGGTGAGATCAAGCGGCACTTCCGCGACAAGGGCTGGGCGGTGCGGGTGCCGCGCCGCCTCCAGGAGCTGCGGCTCGCGCTCACCACGGCGACCGCCGAGCTGTCGCAACAGCACGGCCGCTCCCCCACGGTGCACGAGCTGGCCGAGAAGCTCGCCATCTCGGAGGAGGAGGTCCTGGAGGGCCTGGAGTCCGCCAACGCGTACTCCACCCTGTCCCTGGACGTCCCCGACACCGACGACGAGTCCCCGGCGGTCGCGGACACCCTGGGCGCGGAGGACGAGGCGCTGGAGGGCGTCGAGTACCGGGAGTCGCTCAAGCCGCTCCTGGAGGACCTCCCGCCGCGCGAGAAGCGGATCCTGCTGCTGCGGTTCTTCGGCAACATGACCCAGTCGCAGATCGCGCAGGAGGTCGGCATCTCGCAGATGCACGTCTCCCGGCTGCTGGCCAGGACCCTGGCCCAGCTACGGGAGAAGCTGCTGGTCGAGGAGTAGAGCCGACCAGGGCGTGCCTAGTCCTGGTCCGCCGCGTTGCCGGGCCCCCGGATCCCGAGGGCCCGGGTCGTCTCCGCGTTGACCAGCAGGACCAGCCCCGTGACGGCGAGCGCCGCGAGCGCGATGCCCGCCGGGATCGCCAGGCTGTCGGCCTGGAGCAGGTTGTAGGCCACCGGCAGCGCCAGGATCTGGGTGATCACGGCCGGCCCCCGGCTCCAGCTCCGCAGGGCGAGCAGTCCGCGCGCCGCCAGCAGCGGCAGCAGCGCGAGCACCATCAGCGTGATCCCGCCGGTGACGGCCTGCTGCCGGTCGTCCGGGTCGCCGGTGAGGCCCAGGACCAGGATCCAGATCCCGCCGGCGACCAGCGCCAGCCCCTCCAGACCGGTCAGCGCGGCGGCGTACGTCAGCCGGCGCGGGCGGGCGCCCTCGGGGGCGAGGGGGGTCTCGGGGGCGGGGGCGGCGGGGGTCTTCTCACTGCTCACCCGTGAAGGGTAGCCCTCGCCCCGCGCACGGCCCCGTGTCGAGCCTCACCCCGGGATCTCCGCACCGATCCCCACCTCGCCCTGTGCCGGGTACCACCCAGTAGGTACGCTGCAACCCATGCGTGCACTTCTCGTGGTCAATCCGGCGGCAACCACTACCAGTGCACGGACGCGTGACGTCCTGATCCACGCGCTCGCCAGCGAGATGAAGCTGGAGGCGGTCACCACCGAGTACCGCGGACACGCGCGTGACCTCGGCCGGCAGGCCGCGGAGAGCGGGAACACCGATCTGGTCGTGGCCCTCGGCGGCGACGGCACGGTCAACGAGGTCGTCAACGGCCTCCTGCACGCCGGCCCGGACCCGGACAACCTGCCCGGTCTCGCCGTGGTCCCCGGTGGTTCCACCAATGTCTTCGCCCGCGCCCTGGGGCTGCCCAACGATCCCGTGGAGGCGACCGGCGCCCTGCTGGACGCGCTGCGCCGGGAGAGCGGGCGCACGGTCGGCCTGGGGCTGGCCTCGGGCACACCGGGCTCGGAGGACGAGTCGGTGCCGTCGCGCTGGTTCACCTTCAACGCCGGGCTCGGCTTCGACGCGGGTGTCGTTGGACGGGTCGAACAGCACCGGGAGCGGGGCCGCAGGTCCACCCACGCGCTCTACATACGGCAGGCCGTGCGGCAACTGCTGGGCGAGTCCGAGCGCCGGCACGGATCGATCACGCTGGAGCGGCCGGGCGCCGAACCGCTGACCGATCTGGTGCTCTCCATAGTCTGCAACACGGCGCCGTGGACGTATCTGGGCAATCGCCCGGTGTACGCGTCACCTAAGGCGTCGTTCGATACAGGGCTCGACGTACTCGGTCTCAGCCGTCTGTCCACCGCCGCGGTTGCCCGGTATGGCACCCAGTTGCTCACTTCGTCCCCCGAGCGCGGCCCGCACGGCAAGCATGCCCACTCCCTCCACGATCTGGACCGGTTCACCTTGCATTCCAAGGTCCCTCTGCCCCTTCAGATGGACGGCGACCACCTGGGACTGCGTACGAGCGTGACGTTCACAGGCGTACGCCGTGCACTGCGTGTGATTGTGTGAGCAGAAAGGGCTGAAGTCCTTTCACTCGAACGTTTAGGCCAGGGTCCACCCCATGGAAGTACGGCTGTGACCTAGTCGACACCGAGGAATCAAAAAAAACTTTCCGGAAGGGGTTGTATCCGCCGCTGAGGTTTGCGACGCTCTACGTGGCGATCGGGACGGCCCGCAAGACCGGCCTCCACTGATCACCAGAACCCCTCTTCGAACCACAGGACCACGCCAGCGAACCTGGCGGGTTGGCCCTTCACTTGTTGAGGGATTCGTGAAAGCGTTCACATTCACAAGCAACCTGCATGTAATACCAAGGAGAGGTAGCAGCCATGGACTGGCGTCACAACGCCGTTTGCCGCGAGGAAGACCCCGAGCTCTTCTTCCCCATCGGCAACACCGGTCCTGCGCTGCTGCAGATCGAGGAAGCCAAGGCCGTCTGCCGCCGCTGCCCGGTGATGGAGCAGTGTCTGCAGTGGGCGCTCGAGTCCGGCCAGGACTCCGGCGTCTGGGGTGGTCTCAGCGAGGACGAGCGTCGCGCCATGAAGCGCCGCGCCGCCCGCAACCGGGCCCGTCAGGCCTCCGCCTGACAACACCCGCCCCGTACACGGCCTGAGCTTGGCGGCGCGTACAGCGCGTACGCAACTCCCGCCCCCGAGCCGCAGCGCGCAGTACCCCCGATGCGCAGCTAATCGCTGGCAACGAGCATTTGAGCCCCGGACCCCTGAACGGTCCGGGGCTTCTTGCTGTGCCGGAAGCTTCTCGTCGTGCCGAAACTCGCCGTGCCGGAAAGGGAATTCACCGTATTCCCAAGCGCATTCCTATTTCTGGGCCGGCACCGGAATGTCGAGGATCACCCGCGTACCGCGTTCCGGCGCCGGGACCATGTCGAACGTTCCGCCCAACTCCCCTTCCACCAGGGTCCGTACGATCTGAAGGCCGAGGTTGCCCGAGGTGTGCGGGTCGAATCCCTCGGGCAGGCCCACGCCGTCGTCCTGCACCGTGACCAGCAGGCGGGCCTCCTTCGTGGTACCGCCGCGGACGGCCGCGACCTCGACCGTGCCGGTGTCGCCCTCGCGGAAGCCGTGCTCCAGGGCGTTCTGGAGGATCTCGGTGAGCACCATGGACAGCGGGGTGGCGACCTCGGCGTCCAGGATGCCGAAGCGTCCGCTGCGCCGGCCGGTGACCTTGCCCGGTGAGATCTCGGCGACCATGGCGAGCACCCGGTCGGCGATCTCGTCGAACTCCACGCGCTCGTCCAGGTTCTGGGAGAGCG
>NZ_JAANNX010000165.1:0-1928 GCF_013363615.1 Streptomyces sp. CAI-85
AGGATCGACATGCCGTTGCCGATGCCGCGGTCGGTGATCAGCTCACCGAGCCACATGACCATCGCCGTACCCGCGGTCATGGTGACGACCATGACGATGGTGGTGAAGATCGCGCGGTCCGGAACGATCTGGCTCGCGACCGTGCAGCCGGAGAACAGGGCGCCGCTGCGCGCGGTGGCCACCAGGCCGGTGCCCTGGAGGATGGCCAGCGCCACCGTCAGATAACGCGTGTACTGCGTGATCTTCGCCGTGCCGGACTGCCCCTCCTTCTTCAGGGCTTCCAGGCGCGGGATCACCACGGTCAGCAGTTGCAGGATGATGCTCGCCGTGATGTACGGCATGATGCCGAGCGCGAAGATCGTGATCTGGAGCAGTGCGCCGCCACTGAACATGTTGACCAGGCCGAAAATGCCCTGGTTGCCGCTCGCCTGGTCGACGCAGGCCTGGACGGCCGTGTAGTCGACGCCGGGGATCGGGATGTGGGTGCCGACCCGGTACAGCACGATGATGGCAAGCGTGAAGAGCAGCTTCTTGCGCAGGTCGGGCGTCTTGAACGCCCGGGCGAACGCGGTGAGCACGGTGCCTCCTGCGACCCCCGCGCGTCTGCGTCAAGGGTGACGGTCTTGAGGTTCGACTAATAGGAACGACTTAGCTAACGGTCGACTGCCGCTCAAGGTGCCCCCTGAAGGGAACCTTGTGAAAGTGGGCAGTGCAGGTCACCTTACCCGCGACACACCTGCCCTAGGAACGACCAACCGGGGATACCCCATTTGTGGGGTATCCCCGGTCGGGATCGCTCAAGTCATCGAGATACCTGTGGTGTTCAGATGAGCTCGGTGACGGTACCGCCGGCGGCGGTGATCTTCTCCTTGGCGGAGCCGGAGACGGCGTCGACCGTCACCTGGAGCGCCACGGAGATCTCGCCCTGGCCGAGGACCTTGACGAGGCTGTTCTTGCGAACGGCACCCTTGGCGACGAGACCCTCGACGGTGACCTCGCCACCCTCCGGGTACAGCGCGGCCAGCTTGTCGAGGTTCACGACCTGGAACTCGGTCTTGAACGGGTTCTTGAAGCCCTTCAGCTTCGGAAGACGCATGTGGAGGGGCATCTGCCCACCCTCGAAGCGCTCCGGAACCTGGTAGCGGGCCTTCGTGCCCTTGGTACCACGACCGGCCGTCTTACCCTTCGACGCCTCACCACGACCCACACGGGTCTTGGCGGTCTTGGCGCCCGGGGCGGGACGGAGGTTGTGGATCTTGAGCGGGTTGTTCTCCGCCATGATCAGTCGACCTCCTCGACCGTCACGAGGTGGCGGACGGTGTGCACCATGCCGCGGAACTCGGGGCGGTCCTCCTTGACGACCACGTCGTTCAGGCGCTTGAGCCCGAGCGAACGCAGGGTGTCACGGTGGTTCTGCTTGCTGCCGATGTACGACTTCGTCTGCGTGATCTTGAGCTGGGCCATTACGCACCAGCCCCGGCACGCGCACGAAGCAGGGCCGCGGGAGCGACGTCCTCGAGGGGCAGACCGCGGCGGGCCGCGATCTCCTCGGGACGCTGAAGACCCTTCAGGGCCTCCACGGTCGCGTGCACGATGTTGATCGCGTTGTCGGAGCCCAGGGACTTCGACAGGATGTCGTGCACGCCGGCGCACTCGAGCACGGCGCGCACCGGACCACCGGCGATGACGCCGGTACCCGGGGACGCGGGCTTGAGCAGCACGACGCCGGCAGCCTTCTCACCCTGGATCGGGTGCGGGATGGTGCCCTGGATACGGGGGACCTTGAAGAAGTGCTTCTTGGCCTCCTCCACACCCTTGGCGATGGCGGCCGGCACCTCCTTGGCCTTGCCGTAACCGACACCCACGGTGCCGTCACCGTCGCCCACCACGACCAGCGCGGTGAAGCTGAAGCGACGACCACCCTTCAC
>NZ_JAANNX010000166.1:0-1910 GCF_013363615.1 Streptomyces sp. CAI-85
GAGCAGCGCGCCGTCTCGCTGAACGTCGAGGACTACATCTTCCAGGCCGAGGTGCCGCAGGAAGAGGTCGTCCAGATCAAGAACGGCGACCGCAAGACGATCCGCCAGAACAAGCTCCCGGGCTACGTCCTGGTGCGCATGGACCTGACGAACGAGTCCTGGGGCGTCGTCCGCAACACCCCCGGCGTCACCGGCTTCGTGGGCAACGCCTACGACCCGTACCCGCTGACCCTGGACGAGATCGTCAAGATGCTCGCCCCGGAGGCCGAGGAGAAGGCCGCCCGCGAGGCCGCCGAGGCCGAGGGCAAGCCCGCCCCGCAGCGCAAGGTCGAGGTCCAGGTGCTGGACTTCGAGGTCGGCGACTCGGTCACCGTCACCGACGGCCCGTTCGCCACGCTCCAGGCCACGATCAACGAGATCAACGCCGACTCGAAGAAGGTCAAGGGCCTCGTCGAGATCTTCGGCCGCGAGACCCCGGTCGAGCTGAGCTTCGACCAGATCCAGAAGAACTAGTTCTGGACCACACGCCTCCGATCAGGTCAGACGGGCTGTCGAAGCCGGTCTGACCTGCTCGGTTTTTGGCCGCACACCTATACCCGTTATCGTTGTGCGGTATGCCTGCGTCCGGGTTGTCCCCCGAACGCAGGCAGGACCCGAACCGAAAGGACCCGGAGAGCTATGCCTCCCAAGAAGAAGAAGGTCACGGGGCTCATCAAGCTCCAGATCCAGGCCGGCGCCGCCAACCCGGCTCCGCCGGTCGGCCCGGCGCTGGGTCAGCACGGCGTGAACATCATGGAGTTCTGCAAGGCGTACAACGCCGCGACCGAGTCGCAGCGTGGCTGGGTGATCCCGGTGGAGATCACGGTCTACGAGGACCGCTCCTTCACCTTCATCACCAAGACGCCGCCGGCCGCCAAGATGATCCTCAAGGCCGCGGGCATCGAGAAGGGCTCCGGCGAGCCGCACAAGACCAAGGTCGCCAAGATCACCGAGGCGCAGGTCCGCGAGATCGCCACGACCAAGCTGCCCGACCTCAACGCCAACGACCTGGACGCCGCCGCGAAGATCATCGCCGGTACCGCGCGTTCCATGGGCGTCACCGTCGAGGGCTGACCTCACCCCCGTACCCAGCAGTAGTGGCAGGGCCTGCTCGGCCCGTACCACGACTCCTCAGAATCACCAGGAGCAGTAGTGAGCAAGCGCAGCAAGTCTCTCCGCGCTGCGGACGCCAAGATCGACCGGGAGAAGCTCTACGCCCCGCTCGAGGCCGTCCGTCTCGCCAAGGAGACCTCCACGAGCAAGTTCGACGGCACCGTCGAGGTCGCCTTCCGCCTGGGTGTCGACCCGCGCAAGGCCGACCAGATGGTCCGTGGCACCGTGAACCTGCCGCACGGCACCGGCAAGACCGCCCGGGTCCTGGTCTTCGCGACCGGTGACCGTGCTGCGGCCGCGGAGGCCGCGGGCGCCGACATCGTCGGCTCCGACGAACTGATCGACGAGGTCGCGAAGGGCCGTCTGGACTTCGACGCCGTCGTCGCCACCCCGGACCTCATGGGCAAGGTCGGCCGCCTCGGCCGCGTGCTCGGTCCCCGTGGCCTGATGCCGAACCCGAAGACCGGCACGGTCACCCCGGACACGGCCAAGGCCGTGACCGAGATCAAGGGCGGCAAGATCGAGTTCCGCGTCGACAAGCACTCGAACCTGCACTTCATCATCGGCAAGACGTCGTTCGACGACACCAAGCTGGTGGAGAACTACGGCGCGGCCCTGGAGGAGATCCTCCGTCTGAAGCCGTCCGCCGCCAAGGGCCGCTACATCAAGAAGGCCGCGATCAGCAGCACGATCGGCCCCGGCATCCAGGTCGACCCGAACCGCACCCGCAACCTCCTCGTCGAGGAGGACCCGGCCGC
>NZ_JAANNX010000069.1:0-24933 GCF_013363615.1 Streptomyces sp. CAI-85
ACAGCTCCAAGCTGCTGGAGCGCGCGTTCCGCAAGCGCGGCATCAAGTTCAACCTGGGCACCTTCTTCTCGAAGGCCGAGTACACCGCCGACGGCGTCAAGGTCACCCTGGCCGACGGCAAGGAGTTCGAGGCCGAGATCCTGCTGGTCGCGGTGGGCCGCGGGCCCGTCTCCGCCGGTCTCGGCTACGAGGAGCAGGGCGTCGCGATGGACCGCGGCTATGTCCTGGTCGACGAGTACATGCGGACGAACGTCCCGACCATCTCCGCCGTCGGTGACCTGGTCCCGACCCTCCAGCTCGCGCACGTCGGCTTCGCCGAGGGCATCCTGGTGGCGGAGCGTCTGGCCGGCCTGAAGACCGTCCCGATCGACTACGACGGCGTCCCGCGGGTGACGTACTGCCACCCCGAGGTCGCCTCCGTGGGCATCACCGAGGCCAAGGCCAAGGAGATCTACGGCGCGGACAAGGTCGTCGCTCTGAAGTACAACCTGGCGGGCAACGGCAAGAGCAAGATCCTGAACACCGCGGGCGAGATCAAGCTCGTCCAGGTCAAGGACGGCGCCGTGGTCGGCGTCCACATGGTCGGCGACCGGATGGGCGAGCAGGTCGGCGAGGCCCAGCTCATCTACAACTGGGAAGCGCTGCCGGCCGAGGTGGCCCAGCTCATCCACGCCCACCCGACGCAGAACGAGGCGCTCGGCGAGGCCCACCTGGCCCTGGCGGGCAAGCCGCTGCACTCGCACGACTGACCCCTCGGTCGACGAAGCGACGACACAGACTTCCGCAACTCGTAAGGAGCAACCGAAACCATGGCGGTTTCCGTAACCCTTCCGGCGCTCGGCGAGAGCGTCACCGAGGGCACTGTCACCCGCTGGCTGAAGGCCGAGGGTGAACGCGTAGAGGCCGACGAGCCGCTGCTCGAGGTCTCGACCGACAAGGTCGACACCGAGATCCCCTCCCCCGCCGCCGGCATCCTGGCCTCCATCAAGGTCGCCGAGGACGAGACGGTCGAGGTCGGCGCCGAGCTGGCCGTCATCGACGACGGCACCGGCGCTCCCGCCGCCGCCCCGGCCCCGGCCGCCGAGCCGGCCGCCGCGCCCGCCCCCGAGCCGGCCCAGGCCGCGCCGTCCACCGAGCAGGCCGCCCCGGCGCCCGCTCCCACCGCCGAGGCCGCGACCGGCGGCGGTTCCGCCGAAGGCACGGACGTCGTCCTGCCCGCGCTCGGCGAGTCCGTCACCGAGGGCACCGTCACCCGCTGGCTGAAGTCGGTCGGCGAGAGCGTCGAGGCCGACGAGCCGCTGCTGGAGGTCTCGACCGACAAGGTCGACACCGAGATCCCGGCGCCCGTCTCCGGTGTGCTGCTGGAGATCGTCGTCGGCGAGGACGAGACCGCCGAGGTCGGCGCCAAGCTGGCCGTCATCGGCGCCCCGGGCGCGGCTCCGGCCGCCGCCCCCGCCCCGGCCGCCCCGGCTCCGGCGCCCGCCGCCGCTGCCCCGGCCCCCGCACCGGCTCCGGCCCCCGCGGCCCCGGCGCCCGCCCCGGCCGCTCCGGCCCCGGCTCCCGCGCCGGTCGCCGCCCCGGCTCCGGTCGCGCCCGCCGCTCCGGCCCCCGCGCCCGTGGCCGCGGCCCCGGCCGCCCCGGCGCCCGCCGCGCAGGACACCGACGAGGGCGCCTACGTCACCCCGCTGGTGCGCAAGCTCGCCGCCGAGAACGGCGTCGACCTGGCCTCCGTCAAGGGCACCGGCGTCGGTGGCCGGATCCGCAAGCAGGACGTCATCGCCGCCGCCGAGGCCGCGAAGGCCGCGGCCGCCCCGGCGCCCGCCGCCGCCCCGGCCGCCGCCGCCCGCAAGGCGCCGGCGCTGGAGGCGTCCCCGCTGCGCGGCCAGACCGTGAAGATGCCCCGCATCCGCAAGGTCATCGGCGACAACATGGTCAAGGCGCTGCACGAGCAGGCGCAGCTCTCCTCGGTCGTCGAGGTCGATGTCACGCGTCTGATGCGGCTGCGGGCCCAGGCGAAGGACTCCTTCGCGGCCCGTGAGGGCGTCAAGCTCTCCCCGATGCCGTTCTTCGTGAAGGCGGCGGCCCAGGCGCTGAAGGCCCACCCGGTCATCAACGCCAAGATCAACGAGGCCGAGGGCACGATCACCTACTTCGACACCGAGAACGTCGGTATCGCGGTGGACTCGGAGAAGGGCCTGATGACCCCGGTCATCAAGGGTGCCGGCGACCTCAACATCGCGGGTATCGCCAAGGCCACGGCCGACCTGGCCGGCAAGGTCCGCGGCAACAAGATCACTCCGGACGAGCTGTCCGGCGGGACCTTCACCATCTCCAACACCGGTTCGCGCGGTGCGCTCTTCGACACGATCATCGTGCCGCCGGGCCAGGTCGCGATCCTCGGCATCGGTGCCACGGTCAAGCGTCCGGCCGTCATCGAGACGGAGGAGGGCACGGTCATCGGCGTCCGCGACATGACGTACCTGACCCTGTCCTACGACCACCGCCTGGTCGACGGCGCCGACGCGGCCCGTTACCTGACCGCGGTGAAGGCGATCCTGGAGGCCGGCGAGTTCGAGGTCGAACTCGGCCTGTAACCCCCTCGTGGCCGTACCGCATGGGCCCTCGTCCGGAGCTTCTCCGGGCGGGGGCCTTTGTGCTGCGCACGGCGCCCGGCGCCCATGAGTGGCGTGTAAGTCTCGTCTCACCTGCGTAAAAGCCCCGTTGTGCGCCCCTCCCGGAAGCGCTCGCGGCCGTATTGTCTTAACGTCAAAACGCCCCCGGGGCCGGGCGGCCCCTCCTTAAGGAGCACTCATGACCGCGCCCGTCGTCCACTCGCTGCGCGAACAGATCCGCGAGCACATCGTGGAGGGGATCGTCAGCGGGCGCTGGAAGCCGGGCGAGCGGATCGTGGAGCGGCGGATCGCCACCGAGCTGGAGGTCAGCCAGACGCCGGTGCGGGAGGCGCTGCGCGAGCTGGAGTCGCTGCGGCTGATCGAGTCCGCGCCGAACAAGGGCGTCCGGGTGCGCAACCTCACCGCGGCCGACCTGGAGGAGAGCTACCCGGTGCGGGCCGGTCTGGAGGCGATCGCGGCGGAGCTGGCGGCGCAGCGGCTGGCGGAGGACTGCTCGGCCCTGGAGCCGCATGTCGCCGCGCTCTACGAGGCCGACCGGCACGCCGACGGCACCGCCCAGGTGCGGCACACCGTGGGATTCCACCGGGAGCTGGTGCGGGCGGCCGGGAACTCCGTGCTGCTGCACACCTGGGAGGGCCTCGGCATCGAGGTGTTCACGGCGCTGTCCATCCGCTGGCTGGGGACCGTCCAGCAGTCCTACGCGGAGGAGCACGAGGAGCTGGTCCAGGCGTTCCGGCGGCGCGACCCGAGGATCGCGGAACTGGTGAAGGCCCACGTCCTGGGGTGCGCGCCGCGCGCCTGAGCGGTCCCCGCGCCATCACCCCGGCACGGGCCGCGTCGACGCCCTGCACTCCGCCAGCATGCGCAGACGGCCGCGTACCCGGGCGAGGTTCTCCGGGTCGAGGTCGGCGAGGATCGTGGTGTCCCGGCCCGCCGGGGCCCGGGACAGGGTGCCGCCGTCGGGGCCGTACACCGCGCTCGTACCGGCGCAGGGGCGGTCCCGGGGGCCTTCGACCGGGTTGGCGAACACGGTGTGGACGGTGTTCTCCAGGGCCCGGGCCCTGAGGTAGACGGCGGCCCGGTGCTCGGTCCCGGCGGCGAACGCGGCCGGGTACAGCAGGGCGTGGGCGCCCGCGAGGGCCGCAGCGCGGGCGTGCTCGGGGAACGACATGTCGTAGCAGACGCCCAGTCCGAGCCGCCAGCCGTCGACCGTGAGGGCCGCGTCCCGGGTGCCGGGGGTGAACAGGGCCGCCTCCTCGTCGTGCCACAGGTGCTGTTTGTCGTAGGGAACGGTGACGGCGCCGCCGGGGTGCACCGCCAGGAGCGAGTTGGTGAGCCGGCCGTCGGGATGGCGTACGGCGGCCCCGACGACCACCGTGACGCCCTGGCGTACGGCGACGGCGGCGAGCGGGGTCAGCCGGGGGTCGGTGACCTGGCGGGAGGCGTCGGCGCGTATCGCCACGTCGTCCGTGCCGCGTCCGCTCGCCGTGCCGCGGGCGAGGCCGGGCAGGTCGTAGGCGGACAGATGGAGTTCGGGGAGGACGACCAGGCGGGCTCCCCGGTGCGCGGCGTCGGCGGCCCTGGCGGCCGCGGCGCGCGCGTTGTCGGCGGTCCTGAGCGGCCGGGCCGCGCTCTGTACGGCCGCGACGCGCAGAGGGGTGGCCGGGAGGGGGCCGTCCGCCGGGGGCGTGCTCATCGGCCCGTACCGGAGATGCCCGTGCGTCCCGGCTTCGCGCCCGCCCGCTCGACGAGGACCCGGTGGCCGGGCAGCCGGTGCCGTTCGATGCCGGCGGGGAGGGGGATGTCCACCAGGAGGTCGTCGTACCGGGTGGAGGGGTGGGAGCCGAGCGGGGTGGGGGTGCCGTCGGTGTCCAGCAGGGTCACGCGCCACTCCCCCGGGCCGTCGGCGGCCGGGCCGGTGGCGGCCACGCGCAGCAAGTCACCGTTGCCGTCGCGGAGTTCGGCCGACGCCACGATCTCGGTGCGCCGGACGGGTTCGCCCAGCGTGTGCATCGCCCCGTGCTTGACCAGGGGCCGGGGCGGACGCTCCGGGAGGTGCGCGGCGACCACCTCGCCGATGTACAGGGTGTGGACGGGCAGGGGCACGGCCTGGCGCAGCCGGCACTCGACGGCCAGGACTCCGCCGGTGACCCAGGGGGTGGCGGTCGCCTCCGGGGCGCCGAGGCGGACGAGGTCGCTGCCGGTCTTGTCGACGTCGGTGACGGAGAAGCTGCCGGCGAAGTCGGCCAGTGCGGCCTGGTCCTCGGCGCACAGGGTGACCGAGAACTCGCCCGCGGCTTCCAGGAACCGGCGGCTGGCGGCGCGCGGGCCGAGGACCACGGCCGTGCAGAGGGGCCGCTTGTTGACGAAGTAGGACCACTCGGCCGCCATGACGTTGGTGCCGCCGTCGTGCCGGACGCAGACCAGGCCCACGGTGCTGGTCAGCTTCTTCCACAGGTCACCGGGCAGATCGCGGCTCATGCGCTCGCCTCCGTCGGCCGGGGCGGGGTGCTCAGGGCCAGGCGGAAGCCGGCCGGGTACAGCGGACCGGGGAAGGCCCCGTGGCGGCGGCGCGTGCGCGTGAGGTCGCCGTACCGGCAGAAGCTCCCGCCGCGGGCGATCCGGTACTCGCCCATGGTCTGCACGAGGTGGTCGGGGACGTACGGCCCGCCGGGGTAGGGGCGGTAGGAGTCGGCGACGTACTCCTCCACGTTGCCGCCCATGTCGAGGGCGCCGAACGGGGAGCGGCCGGCCGGGAAGGCGCCCACCGGGGTGGTGGTGTGGAGGCCGGTCTCGCGGGTGTTGGCGGCGTCCGGGTCGAAGGTGTCGCCCCAGGGGTGGGCGAGCCCGTCGGGGCCCTTGGCGGCGTACTCCCATTCGGCCTCGGTCGGCAGCCGCCAGGGCAGCCCGGTGCGTACGGCGAGCCAGGCGGCGTAGGCGTCGGCGTCGGCGGCCCGGACCCCGGCGACGGGATGGTTGGCGCGGTCGTAGGGGTAGGCGCCCAGGTACCAGGTGGTGGGGCGGACGGGGTGCCCGGTGGCGTGCAGGAAGGTCTGGTACTCGGCGTTGGTGACCGGGTGGACGGCGATCCGGTAGTCGGCCAGCTCCGTGCGGTGGACGGGGGTCTCCTTCTCGATCCACTCGCGCTCCACCCCCACGTGCGCCCACCGGCCGACGACCGAGGGGACGTCCTCCTCGGGCAGTCCGATCTCGACGGTGCCGCCCGGTACGGCGCACACCGCGGGGACGGCCGTGATGCGCGGGTCCCCGAGCAGGGCCAGGACGCCGCCCGCCGCGAGCCGGTCGGGCAGGGCCGCCGAGCCGTCCTCGACCAGCGCCGCCAGTTCCCGCGGTCCGGCCCCGGCGAGCCGAGCGGCGGCCTCGGGCCCGGGCCTGAACCGGAGCGGATCGGCCGGCTCCGCGTACTCCTGGAAGTGGGGTGATGCGGCGACGTCCTCCAGCCTCATGCGGGTACCTCCGTGTCGGGTCGGCCTGTCTGGAGACGGTGGCCGCCGCGGGCCTTCGCCTCCAGGTAGGCGGCGTTCTCGGGCGTCCGGTGCACCCCGGTGGGCAGGGTCTCGGTGACGTCGACGCCGTGGGCGCGCAACTGCCGTACCTTGTCGGGGTTGTTGGTGAGCAGCCGGACGCGGTGCAGGCCGAGCGTGCGCAGCATGACGGCGGCGGTCAGATAGTCGCGTTCGTCGGCGCCGCGGCCGAGGAGCCGGTTGGCCTCGAAGGTGTCGGTGCCGGGGTCGCGGCGCTGGAGGAGGTAGGCGTCGAGCTTGTTGTAGAGGCCGATGCCCCGGCCCTCCTGGCGCAGATAGAGCAGGACTCCGCCGTGCCGGGCCAACAGGGCGAGGGACTCGTCGAGTTGGGGGCCGCAGTCGCAGTGGGCGGAGCCGAGCACGTCGCCCGTCAGACACTCGCTGTGCAGACGCGCCAGGGGTGTCCGCCGCGGGTCGCGGGCGGGCACCAGACAGGCGAGGTGCTCGCCGTCGTCGGGCAGGCCGCCGAAGGTGACCAGTTCGGCGGTGCGGCCCCCGGCCCGGTGCAGGACGACGGGGACGCGGGCCCGCACCGTCGCCGGGCCGGCGGCCGTCCGGGCGGTCAACCGGCCACCGCCCAGAGGCTGTTACCGGACCAGAGGCTCTTCCCGGCCCAGATGCTCTTCCCGGCCCGCAGGGCGAGCGTGTCGAGGTCGAAGCGGCGCAGGACGCGCACCTCGCCCTCGGCGTCCAGGCCCACGATCAGGATCTGCCCGTCCCAGCCGGCGACCGCGGCCCGTCGTGCGTCGAGGCGGCACATGCAGGACACCCCCTGCCGGAACTCGTCGACCCGGCGGCCCGAGCCGAGGCCGGTGTCGTCGTCCCAGTCGATCCGCCACCGGTACAGGCCGAAGTCGTACGACCCGGCGAGCACCACCGGACGGTCCGGATCGCCCAGCAGGGTCACGCACTTGACCGACTCGTCGGGGCCGAGCAGGGTCCGGCGGTGGAGCGGTTCCCAGGTGTCCTGCTCGGGGGAGCGCTCCAGGAGTCCGACCTTGACGGTGTGGTCGCGGGACGCGGTCGCCACGACCCGGCCGCCCAGGGTGGCGACCGCGTTGACGAGGTTGCCGTGTTCCCACAGCGTGGTCCGGTCACGCAGTCCCCCGGCCGCCGTCGTGCGGTCGGTGGCGGCGGAGGCGAAGCCGTCGCCGAACGGCGCCAGCGACTTGACCGAGCCGTCGTGGGGTGCGCCCCGGCCCGTCTCGGCCAGCGAGACCGGGTCCAGGGCGACGAGGGCGCCGTCGTAGGTGCCGGCGACCAGCCCTTCCGCCGTCCGGCACAGGGCGGTGACAGGGGTGTCCGACCGGTCGGTGACGGCGGTCAGTTCGCCGTCGGCGTTGCGGCGGTGCACCTGTCCGGCGTAGGTCCCGGCGTAGAACGCCTGCCCGTCCGCGGCGAGCGACAGCACCGGGCTGTCGGAGACGGGGAGCAGCCGCACCGGCGGCGGGGCGCCGAGGGCGGCGCCGTCGGGGTCGTCCGTGTCGCCCAGGTCCGGGTGGAAGGCGACGACCGTGCCCGAGTCGCAGCCGACGAGGAGTTCGCCGTCGAGCACGGCCATCGCGTTCGGACCGTGGTTCGGCGCCGACGGCTCGGCCAGGGGCGTCCCCGTGGCGAGGTCCAGCAGGTGCGGGCCGTTCCAGAAGCCGCCCACCGCGACCACGCCCCGCGCGACGGCGGCCGACCGCGGCCACATGCGGGCGTCGTGCACCCGGTGCAGCCGCCGTCCCTCGGCGTCGAACACGTGCAGGGCCCCGTCGTAGGCGCCGACGACGAACGAGGTGTCGTCCTCGGCCCAGGCGACCGAGCGGGCGGCCGTCCGTGCGACGGTGACGGTGGCGCGCACGGCGAGTTCGGGGGTGAGGAGTTCGACCACACCGTCGTCGCGGGTGATCGCCAGTGTGGTGCCGGAGTGCGACCACGCGCAGCCCTCGACGGAGGCGGCGCGGTGGCGTACGACGGTGCCGCCGGGGCGGTCGGGGTCGCAGACGGCGATCATGCCGTCCTCGCCGACGGTGGCGACCAGGCCGTCGCGGCTGACCGACACCCGCATGCAGTGCGCGGCGTGGGACCCGACCTCCCCGGCGAAGGCGCCGGTGCGGGTGTCCCACAGGGTGGCCCGGCCGTCCTCGGAGACACAGATCAGCCGGTGGCCGTCGGGCATCCAGTCGACGGCGTTGATGTCGTCGGTGTGCCGGGCCAGGACGGTGAGCGGGGTCTGCCGGCGGGTGTCCGGGCCCTCGGGTGCCCGCCAGACGGCCACGGTCTTGTCCGCGGAGGCGGTGGCGAGCAGATCGGTGTGGACGGGGTTCCAGCGGGCGGCGTTGACCAGGCGGCGGTGGTGCAGCCGGGTGAGCTGCCTCGGCCGCGCGGGCGTGGTCACGTCCCACAGCAGCACGGTCCCGTCGTACGAGCAGGTCGCGAGCCGGGTGCCGTCCGGCCGGAAGGCCACGTCGGTGACGGGTGCGGCGTGGCCGGTCGGTCCGGGCCGCAGATCGATGGTGCGCAAGGGTCGGTCCTCTCCCTCGGTTCGGGGGGTGTTGCGGGGCAGGGGCTCAGCCCGCCGCGCCGGCCGGTGCGGGCCGGGGTGTCCCGGGGGCGGCGGGGTGGTCGTGGTGGCGCAGCGTGTAGCGGGCGGGGCGGCGCGGCAGCCAGTGGTCGCGGAGCTTGGTGAAGACCGGGCGGCCGGGGCCCTCGCCCAGGCGGTACAGGGAGAGCAGGCCGGTACGGCAGCCGACCAGCAGATGCGGGGCGTCGTCCGCGTCCCGGATCACGGCGAGCGCCTTGGGGTAGTCGGCCAGGTCCTCCAGCAGACCGGCGAACTTGGCGGTGCCGTGCTCGTAGGCGGCCAGTTGCATGCCGTACGAGGAGGCGCAGACCAGCCCGTCGGCGACGACGGCGTTCTCGACGGTGTTGGACAGCAGCCGCGACCAGCGGGCCGCCACGCCCACACCGATCTCGATCTCCTTGAGCCCGCCGTCCCCGACGACGTAGAGCCGGTCGTCCTGGGTCCAGGCGCGCTTGGGGTACTCGCCCTGGTCGAAGCGCCAGCGCAGGCCGGCGTCCCCGGCGTCCAGGACGGCGATGACGCCGTTCCTGGTGATCAGGACCCGGTCGCCGTCCGGGAGATACGCGGTCGCCCAGACGGGCAGGCCGTCGTCCACCTGGAGTGCGGCGAGCCACCGGCCGTCCGCGGTGTCGAGTTCGACGGCGCCGCCGTCGGTCGCCACCAGGGCCCGGCCGCCGTCCGGGGAGACCGCGACGGTGTGCGGCAGGTGCGGCAGCCGGTGGTGCCAGCGGACGGTGCCGTCGCGGTCGGCGCGGAACACCGTCCGGTCGCGGGTGACGCCGACCCAGCCCGACGCGATGGGCGCCACCCTCCGGGTGAACCCCCACTCGGTCGGATGCTCGGCCTCCACCCGGAGCATGGGTCCGGTCGTGGAGTCCTCCACCCGGGCGACGGCGACCCCGGAGTCGGTGGCGCAGTACAGCGTGCGCGGGTCCTCCCGGGACGGCTGGACGTCCCACACCGCCTGCCGCCGGTGCCCGCGTTCGCGGACGAAGGCGCCCGCGGCGTCCAGTTCGACGAGCGTGCCGTCCTGGCACAGGACGTACACCTCGCCGCCGGGGCCGACGGTCAGGTCACCGAGCTGGTGCGGGAAGCCGGTCACCGTGCGCTCGACGCGCAGGTCGCGCCGGGTGTTGTCGAAGATGTGCAGTTCGCCGTCGAAGCCGCCGGCGTAGGCCCGGCCGTAGTCGGGCGAGAAGGCGACGAACTCGACGTCGTCGCGGGCGAACAGCAGCTCGCCCTCCTTCTCCCCCGACATGCCGACCACCACGACCCCGTTGGCGATGTCGGCGTTGTCGCCCTCGCCGAAGTCCTGGGTGGCCCAGAACCGGTCGTGCCGGGCGTCGTAGCGCACCCGGTGGATGTTGCCGTCGTCCAGCTTGACCGACTCGGGGAAGGCGCCGTCCGCGAAGGAGCCGAACCGCAGATTGCCGTGCTTGTCCGAGACGGCGTGCCGGGTGGGGTGCTCGGTGCAGGCCCATTCGAGGGGGCTGTCGCCGGTGATGTTCGGCCGGATCTCCAGCACCTCGAAGGTGTGCAGGTCCAGCACCGGCATCTGCCGGTGGTAGCCGCCGGTGACGAAGACCCGGCCGTCCCAGACGCCGATGCCGCGGGAACTGCACGGCGAGGGCTCCTCGCGCGGCAGCAGTCCGGCCCGGTCGCACGTCGTCGCCGGGTCCAGCCGGTCGACCAGGTCCAGGGTGTCGAGCGACCAGCGGAACACCGCGCCCATCCGGTCCTTGCCGATCACCCACCCCTCGGCGGCGGCCAGCCCGTACAGCGGCCGGCCCTGCCGGACGAAGGGCGACGACGCCACGGTCCGCAGCTCCTCGTCGAGCAGATGGACGCGGCCGTAGGTGTCCGACGCGAGGAGTCCCGCGCCTTCCACGTACAGAATCCTGACAAAACGGTCCGGCGGGTTCACGACGATGTCTCCCGGCCTTTCGGGGCGAGTGCGGGGCGGACGGCGGGGCGCGCGGGGGGGCGGAGGGCGGGGCCCGTGCGGCGAACGGGCCTGTGCGGCCTACTTGTTCGGGTCGACGCCCTCGCGGACCGGGCCGTCGTCGTCGTCATCGACGTCGTCATCGTCGTCGTCACTGTCGCGGTCGTCGTCATCGTCATCGTCGTCGCTGTCGCTGCCCGCGCCCGCGCCGGATCCCGGGGCGCCGGTGCAGTCGTCGGAGGACTCGGAGGACAGGGCGGCGGCGCTGCCGAGGATCTGTCCGGTGGTGGCGTCGAGCGTGACCCGGACCGGGCCCTTGCCCTGGTCGACGGTCACCCGCCAGACGGTGCGCCCGTTCTCCTGGGCGAGCGCCACCTCGGTGACCCGGCCGTCGCCCAGGTTGCGGATGATCGCGTCCGTGGCCTCGGCGACGGTGCCCACCGCGAGCCCCGCGCCCTCGGCACCTGTCTGCGCCCGGGTTCCGAGCCCCGCCGACCTGTCGGTGCGGACCTGTACGGACGGGTTCGGCGCGGACGCCGAGTCCTGCGCCACCTCACCGCCCATGGCGATCCCGGCACCGCCCACCATGATGCCGCTCACCACGATGGCCGCGAGTGCGTTCCTCTTCCGCATGGCCGAACTCCTTCGCGTCGATTGCTGTGACGCCAGTGAGTATTGGGCGGTGCGGAGGGCAATTCCGGGCGTGGACCGCAACGTTGGCGGCCCGCTCGCCGAACCTTGTCGGTCTTAACCCTGTGCTGGCCATGTCCTGTACGGCCGGGGGCCGTTCAGAACGCCGACACCCTCGCCCTGCGGGCCGCGGACCGGGCGCCGCGCTGCGGTGCCGCACGCCGTTCCTCGACGGCGCGCAGCCGGACGACGGCGTCCAGGCCGCCGCCGGGCGCGGCGTCGAGCACCACGTCACCGCCGCCGGCCCGGGTCAACTGCTGGACGATGGGCAGGCCGAGCCCCGTGCCGTCGTGGTAGGAGTCGGCGGCCCGCCAGAAGCGGTCGAAGGCGCGGGCGCGCTCGGACTCGGTCATCCCGGGCCCCTGGTCGATCACATGCAGTTCGGCCCCGCCCGTCCGCGTGTCCCCGGCGGGTCTCTTGGCGAGCGTGATGGTGGTTCCCGGGGGCGACACCCGCAGCGCGTTGGAGAGCAGGTTGTCCACGACCTGCTCCAGGGCGCCGGGGATCGCCCACACCCGGCCGGCCGGTTCCCCGGTCACCGCGATGTCGACGGCGTGCTCGGCGGCGAAGGCGGCCCAGGTCAGCGCCCGGTCGGCGACGACGGCGTCCAGGTCGGCGGGCTCCGGGGTGCTCCCGGAGTTCTCCAGCCGGGCCAGCGCGAGCAGCCCCTGCACCATCCGGCCGAGCCGCTCCACCTCTCCGACCGCCTCGTCCAGGCTGTCGTGGGCGCGCGGGTCGAGGTAGGGCTCGAAGTTCTCCAGCCGCAGCCGCAGCGCGGTCAGCGGGGTCTTGAGCTGGTGCGAGGCTTCGGAGGCGAACGCCCGCTGGGCCTGGAGCAGATGCTGAAGCCGCCGTGCGGTCCGGGTGAACGTGGAGGCGAGGCGGCGCAGCTCGGGCGGCCCCTGGGTGATGGTGGGCGGGTCCTTGAGGCTGCCGTCGGCGAGTTCGGCGGTGGCGCGTTCCAGGGCCCGTACGGGCCGGGTGACCCAGTGGGCCAGCGCCAGGGCGATCGCCGCCACGGCCACCAGCACGCCCAGGCCGATCAGGGCCAGGGCCAGCCAGGTGCGCTGGATCCGGGAGGTCACCGGGGCGACGGGATAGGAGACGCGCACCGCGCAGCGGACGTCGACGCCGGAGGAGCACGGCACGGTGACGATGTAGGTGTCGCCGCTCCCGGCGAGGTCCTCGCGGGTCGTGGAGAGGGAGCGGTCGCGCAGTGCGGCGGCGATACCGGGCTCGGCGGACAGGTCCGTGCCGGGGGCGAGGGTGTCGCGGGAGTCGGTGAGGAGTCTGCCGTCGCCGTCCACGACGACGGCGTGGCTGCCGGACCGGTGGACGAAGTCGGTCACCAGCGCGGGGACGTCGGCCGCCGCCTGCCGTTCGACCCGTTGTTCGAGAATCCCCGCGAGGATCTCGGCCGAGTGGCGGCCGTCGCCGGTGAAGCGGGAGATCTCGCCGCGGGCGAAGTAGTAGCCGAGCGGCACTTCCAGACCGAGCAGGAGCAGGAGGGTGAGGCTGAGATAGCTGAGCAGGAGACGGCGGGTCACCGGGCGTCCTGTCCGGGCGCCGGCCACCCGGGGACGGGCGCGGGCGCGCCGGTGGGCGGCCGGAGCCGGAATCCCACGCCGCGGATGGTGTCGATCCAGGCGGAGTCGCCGAGCTTGCGGCGCAGCGCGGCGATGTGCACGTCGAGCGTCTTGGTCGGGCCGAAGTAGTTCGGCTGCCAGACGATGTCCAGGATGTGCTGCCGGGTGCAGACGGCTCCGGGGTCGCCCGCCAGACAGGCCAGCAGGTCGTACTCCTTCGGCGACAGCGCGACCGGGGTCCCGTCCAGATGGACCTGGTGGGTGCGGCGGTCGATCGTCAGCGGGCCGATGTGCTGGACGAAGGCAGCCGCGTCGGGCGAGGACGGCCAGGCCGAGGGCGGCCGGGTCTGGGTCTGGGACAGCGGTGCCGCGGGCGGCCCCGCGGATCCGGGGAACGCGGCGTACCCGTCCCGGCCGGTGTGGGCGGCGGGGTGGGCGGCGGCCCGGCCCGGGTGGCCGAACTGCGTACGGCGGCTGACGGCCCGGATCCTGGCGATGAGTTCCCGGACGCCGAACGGCTTGGACACATAGTCGTCGGCGCCGATCTCCAGGCCGAGGACGCGGTCGACCTCGTCGCTCCTCGCGGTGATCATGATGATGGGCACCTGGGAGCGGGACCGCAGCGCGCGGCACACCTCGATGCCGTCCATGTCGGGCAGCCCCAGATCCAGCAGGACCGTGTCGGGCTCCCCCGCGGCCAGTCCCTCCGCCCCGGAGCGGGCGCGGTCGACGGTGAATCCGAAGCGGCTCAGCCCCTCGGTCAGCGGACCGGCGACCCGGTCGTCGTCCTCGATCAGCAAGACACGCATATCGGCAGACTCACAAGTCCTGGGAGGTGACGGTGGAGTGGCGGTGCGGCACGCGCGGGACCGGGTGTCCCGCCGTCGAGTACGCACGGGACGGGTCCGGCGTTCAGGCCCGACAAGGGTTGGCCTTTCCTTAACCACCCGCTGTCACAACGCTGTTCTTCCCCTACCCGCGGTCTCCTAGGGTGGTGCCCCAGCCGTCCCGGCGGACCGCCGGACAGCGCGCTTCCCCGGCCGAGAGAACCCGGCGGAGAGAACCCAGCCGAGAGAACCCGACTGCGAGAACCCGACCGAGAGAAAGGGCACCGTGTCCAGCACTCCCGATCCACACCAGGGGAACCGGACCATGGCGGGCGAACCCTTCGACACCGCGCCGCCCGGGCCCCCCGCCCCCGCCGAGCGGCCCGACGCGCCCCGCACCGGGCTGTGGGAGCAGTGGGGCGACCGCCGGGCCACCGCCGTCACCGCCGCGGCCGCGGGGCTTCTGCTGCTCGGCGTCCTGCTGGTGATGTCGATGATCACCGACGGCATCACGTTCAGCTCCGACCGGACCGGGCCCACGGGCGAGACCTCGGCCGTCGAGACCCCGGCGCCCCAGCAGCCTCTCCCCGAGCAGCCGACCGCCCCCGCCTCTCCTCCCCCGGTGGCCGAGACCCCCGTCCCCTCACTGTCTCCGACCGTCCCGAGCCCGGCCGCGACCGCCTCGCAGGACGATGACGATGACGACGCGGACGACGACGCGTACGAGCCCGACGGCGACCCCGACGACGATGACGACGAGCCGGACGACGACTCCGACGACGTTGACGACGATGACGATGACGATGACGATGACCGCTAGCCGCCCGGTCACCCCCTGAGCGCGCCCCCGCTCACCTGCGAAAACACCCCTCCCGACGCGGCACGCCGTGCCTCCCGCCGGGACACCCTGTGCCTACTTTCCCGGAATCGAGAGGTTTTCCCCTTCAACCCTTTGATCGATCATCGATCAGGGGGTTACAGTCGCCGACGGGCTCCCACCACAGAGCCCCTGCCCTGTCCTGCCAAAGACCAAGGGCACCCCCGAACCCTTACCGATGAGGGAACCCCCTTCGACTGAGGAAGGCGGCGACATGACCGACCCCCACGCCATCCAGCCGAGCGAGCTCGACCAGCTCCCGGACCGCGACCCCGAGGAGACCGCCGAATGGCAGGCCTCACTGGACGCGGTCGCCAAGGCGGCCGGCCCGCACCGTGCCGCGTACCTGATGCGCCGCACGCTGGAGCGCGCGGAGGGCAACGGCATCGCGCTGCCCAAGCTGCTCGAGACCGACTACGTCAACACCATCCCGACCGCCGCCGAGCCGTCCGCGCCCGGTGACGAGGAGATGGAGCGGAAGATCACCGCGTGGAACCGCTGGAACGCGGCCGCGATGGTCACCCGGGGCGCCAAACACGGCGTCGGCGGCCACATCGCC
The DNA here is from genome assembly GCF_013363615.1 of Streptomyces sp. CAI-85. Taxonomy (NCBI): domain Bacteria; kingdom Bacillati; phylum Actinomycetota; class Actinomycetes; order Kitasatosporales; family Streptomycetaceae; genus Streptomyces; species Streptomyces sp. CAI-85. Next base: position 15,229 of record NZ_JAANNX010000069.1, read on the forward strand.
ACCTTCGCCTCGGCGGCCTGGCTCTACGAGACCGGCTTCAACCACTTCTTCAAGGGCAAGGAGGCCGACGGCTCGGGCGACCAGCTCTACATCCAGGGCCACGCCTCCCCCGGCATCTACGCCCGCGCCTTCCTCGACGGCCGCCTCACCGAGCAGCACCTCGACAACTTCCGCCAGGAGTCGGGCGGCAACGGCCTCCCGTCCTACCCGCACCCGCGGCGGCTGCCGTGGCTGTGGGAGTTCCCGACGGTGTCGATGGGTCTCGGCCCGCTGTCGGCGATCTACCAGGCGCGCTTCAACCGCTATCTGACCAACCGCGGCATCAAGGACGTCTCCGCGTCCCACGTCTGGGCCTTCCTCGGCGACGGCGAGATGGACGAGCCCGAGTCGACGGCGGCGCTCGCGCTGGCCTCCCGCGAGGGTCTGGACAACCTGACCTTCGTCATCAACTGCAACCTCCAGCGCCTCGACGGCCCGGTCCGCGCGAACTTCAAGATCGTGCAGGAGCTGGAGGCCCAGTTCCGCGGCGCCGGCTGGAACGTCGTCAAGACGCTGTGGGGCACCGCCTGGGACGAGCTGTTCCGGCTCGACACCACGGGCGCGCTGGTCCGCCGGCTGCGCGAGGTGCCGGACGCCCAGGTGCAGACGTACCAGACGCGTGACGCCGCCTACATCCGCCAGGACTTCTTCGGCAAGGACCCGGCGCTCGTCGAGATGGCGAAGCTGCTGAGCGACGACAAGATCCTGGAGTGCTTCCACTTCTCCCGCGGTGGCCACGAGGCGCGCAAGGTGTACGCCGCGTACCGGGCCGCGCTGGAGTTCAAGGGCGCGCCGACCGTGATCCTGGCCCAGACGGTCAAGGGCCACACCCTCGGTGCGGGCTTCGCCTCGAAGAACGCCAACCACCAGATGAAGAAGCTCTCGGTGGACGAGTTCAAGGCGATGCGCGACCTGCTGGAGCTGCCGATCGCGGACAGCGCGTTCGCCGACGGCCAGGTCCCCTACGGCCACCCGGGCGCCGGCTCCGCCGAGGTCCGCTACCTCCAGGAGCGCCGCGCGGCGCTCGGCGGTCCGGCCCCGGCCCGCCGGGTCCACCCGGTGGGCCCGCTGCCGGCCCCCGCCGAGAAGGCGTTCGCCTCCTTCGACAAGGGCTCCGGCTCGCAGAACGTGGCCACCACCATGGCCTTCGTGCGGCTGGTCAAGGACCTGGTCCGCGACAAGGAGACCGGCAGGCGCTGGGTGCCGATCGTCCCCGACGAGGCGCGCACCTTCGGCATGGAGTCGCTCTTCCCGTCGCTCGGGATCTACTCCCCCAAGGGCCAGACGTACGAGCCGGTCGACCGTGACCAGCTCATGTACTACAAGGAGGCCAAGAACGGCCAGATCCTCAACGAGGGGATCACCGAGGCCGGTTCGATGGCCGACTTCATCGCCGCTTCGACGTCGTACGCGACGCACGGCGAGGCGATGATCCCGTTCTACATCTTCTACTCGATGTTCGGCTGGCAGCGCACGGCCGACCAGATGTGGCAGCTCGGCGACCAGCTCGGCCGCGGCTTCCTGGTCGGTGCCACGGCGGGCCGTACGACGCTGACGGGCGAGGGCCTCCAGCACGCCGACGGGCACTCCCCGGTGATCGCCGCCACCAACCCGGCCGCCCTCAGCTACGACCCGGCGTTCGCCTACGAGGTCGCCGCGATCGTCAAGGACGGTCTGCGCCGGATGTACGGCGAGGCCGCCCCGGGCGAGGACCCGGACGTCTTCTACTACCTGACCGTCTACAACGAGCCGCTGCCGCAGCCCGCCAAGCCGGGCGGCCAGGGGATCGACGAGGGCATCGTCAAGGGTCTGTACCGCTTCAACACGGCGGAGTCGGCGGGGCTCAGCCCGGCCGCCAACGCCCCGCGCATCCAGCTCCTGGGCTCCGGTACGGCGATCCACTGGGCACTCCAGGCGCAGAAGCTGCTCGCCGAGGAGTGGGGCGTGGCCGCCGACGTGTGGTCCGCCACCTCGTGGACGGAGCTGCGGCGTGACGCGCTGGAGGCCGACGCGGCCCTGCTGCGCGGCGAGGAGCGGGTGCCGTTCGTCCGCCAGGCGCTGAGCGGCGCCGAGGGCCCGGTCCTCGCGGTGTCCGACTACATGCGCCAGGTCCCGGACCAGATCGCGCAGTGGGTCGAGCAGGACTGGTCCTCGCTGGGCGCGGACGGCTTCGGTCTCTCCGACACGCGTGCGGCGGCCCGCCGGCACTTCGGTGTCGACGCGGAGTCGATCGTCGTCGCGGCGCTGGCGCAGCTCGCCCGGCGCGGTGAGGTCAAGGCGACCGCGGTGAAGGAGGCCCGGGAGCGCTACGGCCTGTAAGGCGCTTCGGAGGTCGAAGGGGCACGGCTTCGCGCCGTGCCCCTTCGCTGTCGGTGGGTCCCGGCATCATGGGGCGCATGCGTGCTGCCCGCCTCATCAAGATGGTGCTGCTCCTCCAGTCCCGGCCGGCCATGACCGCGGCCGAGCTCGCCCGGGAACTGGAGGTGTCCGAGCGGACCGTGACCCGGGACGCCCAGGCCCTGTCGGAGGCCGGGGTGCCGGTCTACGCGGAGCGCGGGCGCACCGGCGGCTACCGGCTGGTCGGCGGGTACCGGACCCGGCTGACCGGGCTGGCCCGGGGCGAGGCCGAGGCGCTGTTCCTGAGCGGGGTGCCGGGGGCGCTCAGGGAGATGGGTCTGGAGGACGTGGCGTCGGCGGCCCGGCTGAAGGTGTCGGCCGCGCTGCTGCCGGCGCTGCGGGACGCGCCGCGGGCGGCGGCGCAGCGGTTCCATCTGGACGCGCCGGCCTGGTTCCGGGAGCCGGAGGTGCCCCGGCTGCTCGCGGCGGTGGCGGACGCGGTGTGGGACGACCGGTGTCTGAGCGCCCGGTACGCGCGCGGGGACGAGGAGGTGGTGCGGGAGCTGGAGCCGTACGGGCTCGTGCTGAAGGCCGGGGTCTGGTACCTGTGCGCGCGGGTGGCCGACGCGGGGGTCTTCCGGACGTACCGGATCGACCGGTTCGTCGCGGTCAAGGTTCTGAAGGATCGTTTCAGCAGGGACGAGTCCTTCGATCTGCCCGGCTTCTGGGACGACCAGGCGGAACGGTTCGCCCGGTCGATCCTGCGGGCCGAGGTCGTGCTGCGGCTCTCTCCGGCGGGGGTGCGCGCGCTGCCGCACGCCGTGGACCCGGTGGCCGCGGGGGACGCGCTGGCGGGGGCCGGGGAGCCGGACGCGCGCGGGTGGGTGACGCTCACCCTGGGCGTGGAGTCGGAGGACGTGGCGCACACCCAGCTCACCGCGCTCGGCGCCGAGGCGGAGGTGGTCTCCCCCGCCTCGCTGCGGGCCCGGTTCGCACGGGACGCGGCCCGGCTCGCGGAGCTGTACGGCACATGACGGACGCGCGTGACAATCCCCGGCACTCCGGGTGCGCGGCACCCCTCCAGGCACGATGCTGGACGCGTGATGGACGAGACGGAGTTCTGGGAGCTGGTGGACGCCGCCCGCGAGGGCGCCGAGGGCGACCCGGAGGACCAGGCCGACCTGCTCGTGGACCGGCTGGCCCGGCTCGATCCCGAGTCCGTGCTCGACTTCGCCCGGCACTTCGAGGCCCGCTACGGCCGTGCCTACACCTGGGACCTGTGGGGGGCCGCCTGGGTGCTGCTGGACGGCGCCAGCGACGACGCCTTCGACTTCTTCCGCTGCTGGCTGATCGGTCAGGGCCGGGACGTCTTCGAGGGCGCGGTGCACGATCCGGACGCGCTCGCCGATCTGCTGGGCGAGTTCGACGAGGAGCTGGACGGCGACGGCGAGGACCTCGGCTACGCGGCCGACGAGGCGTACGAGCAGCTCACCGGCACCGTCGCGCCCGATCTGGGCATTCCGCCCGCCCCGGCCGAACCCGAGGGCACCCCGGTCGACTTCGAGAACGAGCGGGCGCTCGCCGAGCGGTATCCCCGGCTGTGGAGCCGCTTCAAGGACTGACGCGGCTCCCGCACGGGCGAGGGCCCGCCCGCCTCAGGGTGCGGTCACCTGACGGCCCTGGAGGCGGGCGGCGGTCTGCCGGATCTCCGGGAGGCGGGCGGAGAGCGCGGCGCCGGGGCAGCTCGTCATGTAGCCGTCCTGGTGCCCGGCGAGGGCGGGCAGGGTGGCGGTGACTCCGGACCGGTAGCGGCTGAGGCTGTTGCTGGAGGTCAGCCGGACGTCGGTGCGCGGGTCCACGTCGGCCATCCCGAGCTTCCAGGCGGCGACCGCCGCTATGGCGTCGACCATCACCTGCGGCACGGGCACCCCGGCGGTGAAGGTGCCCAGCGCGGCGATCCCGGCCGTGCGGTGGTTGAAGCCCTGGGTGTGCGCGCCGGTGACGGGCCGGTCGACACCTCCGGCGCGGCCCTCGTAGACCGTGCCGCACTTGTCGACCAGGAAGTTGTAGCCGATGTCGTCCCAGTCCCGGGCGCCGGTCTGGCCGGCGTACAGGTAGCGGATGATGCGGGGGGCGTCGGCGCAGTCGTAGCCGTTGGGCGAGTCGGTGTGGTGCACGAAGACGGCGACGACCTTGTCGTCGTAGCGCGGCGGGGGCTGGCTGCGGCGGCTGGCGTCGTCCAGCCAGACCGTGCGGGGCACGATCCGCGGCTTGGCGGCGGTGTGGGCGGCCGCGGCGGGGCGGGCGGCGTCCTGGGCCACGGCGCGCGCGGCGAGGCCGGCGGTGGCGACGCGGTCGACGCCGCTCGCGCACAGGCCCAGGGCGGTGACGGCGGCGAGGCCCGGCAGACAGGCCAGCAGCACCAGGAGCGGGCCCGGTATCCGGGGCGGGCGCCGCCTTCGGGTTCCCCCCGGTCGGCGGTGGACCGGTCGCTTGACACACATGGACCCACTGTCGGCCGGATCCGTTCCGTCCGCGATGTGTGCTGTGCCACCTGGTGGAACCATCGTCCCGGTCCACGGCGTTTCCCGGGGTGTACGTGCCCGCGCGCGTGCTGATCACCGGGCCCGTCCCCCACGTACTAGGGGGCCCATAGAAAGGCGGCTCCGTGGACCTGCTCGACATCCTGCTGGTGCTGGCGATCCTGGCCTACGCCGGCTCGGGCTACCGGCGCGGACTGGTGGCCGGCTGTGTCTCGCTGGCCGGCTTCGTGGGCGGGGCGGCGGTGGGTGTGTGGGTGCTGCCCTGGCTGATGGACCTGGTGACACCGGGGACGACCACGGCGACGGTGACGGCGGTGTTCACGGTCCTGGTCCCCGCGGTGGTGGGGCACGAGCTGGCGGGGCGGCTGGCGCTGCGGCTGCGGCGCGAGCTGGACCGGGGGCCGCTGCGGGTGGCCGACGGCATAGGCGGGGCCGCGGCGAACGCGCTGGCGGTGCTGATCGTGGCGTGGGTGGCGGCGAGCGTGCTGGCCGCGTCCTCGTCGCCGCTGGTGACCTCGGCGATCCGGGACTCGCGGCTGCTCGGCGCGGTGCAGGACGCGATGCCGGACACCACCCCGGCCTGGTTCTCCGACGCCACCTCGGCGCTCACCCAGGCGGGTTTCCCGCAGGTCTTCAACCCGTTCGAGAACGAGTCGACGGCCGAGGTCGCCAAGCCCACCGGCGACAGCGTCACCGCGCGCGCGACGAACGCGGCCAAGCTGAGCACCGTCAAGATCGAGGGCGTCGCGGGCGACCAGGGCCGTGAGGGCAGCGGGTTCGTGTACGCGCCGGAGCATGTGATGACCAACGCGCACGTGGTGGCCGGCATCGACGACCCGACGGTGAAGGTCGGCGGGGTCGGGCAGCCGTACGACGCGCGCGTGGTGCTGTTCGACCCGGCCAAGGACGTGGCCGTGCTGTACGTGCCGAAGCTGGAGGCGCCGGTGCTGCGCTTCGACGACGACGCGAAACGCGGCGCGGAGGCGGTGGTGGCGGGGTATCCGCAGGACGGCGACCTCGACCTCCAGGCGGCGACCGTCGCGAACCGGGTGAAGGCGACCGGCCGGAACATCTACAACGACGGGATCGTCACCCGCGAGATCTACTCGATCCGCTCCACGGTCCGCCCCGGCAACTCCGGCGGGCCGCTGCTGACCACGGACGGCAAGGTGTACGGCGTGGTGTTCGCCCGCTCCACCTCGGACGACGAGACGGGGTACGTGCTGACGGCCGCCGAGGTCGCCGACGACGCGAAGCGGGCGGCGTCGGCGACGAGGCCGGTGGACACCGGCCGCCTCACCAGCTCCTGAGCGTCACACCGCCCGCCCCATCAGCACGTCGTCCACGTACTCCCCGGCCAGCAGGAACTCCCCCGACAGGACGCCCTCCTCCGTGAACCCCTCGGAGGCGTACAGCGCGCGGGCGGGGGCGTTGTGGCCGAGGACGCGCAGGGTGAGCCGCCGGGCGCCGCGCCGCCGGGTCTCCTCGACGGCCGCACGCACCAGCGCCCGCCCGACGCCCCGGCCGCGCGCCTCACCGGCGACGGCGAGGCCCTGGATTTGGCGGACGTGCGCGTTGCAGTCGAGCGGGGTGGGCCGCCCGATCCGCACATACCCCACGACCCGCCCCTCGCTCTCGGCGACCAGATACTCCTCGGGCGGATGCCGCTCGTCGAAGAAGTCGGCGTACGGCGGCTCCGGCCTCGGCATGACGGCGTGCAGCGGCGACCAGGTGACCCGGTCGATGAGAGCGAGCACCTCACCGTCGGCGAGGACAGCGGGGCGAATACGAGGCACGGCGGATCCAGACATGCGCGCCACCCTAGAACGTGCGTACGGAATCCTTGCCGGGATTTTCCGGTCGGGTCCTCGCGCGCCTTTCCGTGGGGCCTGGGCAGGATGACTCCATGGCTCAGGAGCGTAGGCGGATCGTGGTGGCCGGGGCGTCCGGTCTGATCGGGGAGGCTCTGGTGCGGTCGCTGGCCGCCGACGGGCACGAGGTGGTGCGGCTGGTGCGGCACGCGCCGCGGGGCGAGCGGGAGGTGCGGTGGGATCCCGAGCGGGGGCGGGTGGACGCGGCGGGGCTCGACGGGTGCGACGCGCTGGTCAACCTGGCGGGGGCCGGGGTCGGGGACCGGCGCTGGACGGACGCCTACAAGCGGCGGATCCACGACAGCCGGGTGCACGCCACGGCGGGCCTCGCGAAGGCCGTCGCCGCGCTCGACGAGCCGCCGCGGGTGTGGGTGAACGGCAGCGCGATGGGCTTCTACGGCGAGACCGGCGACCGGGTCGTGGACGAGGACGCGCCCGCCGGGAGCGGGTTCCTGCCGGAGCTGTGCGTGGAGTGGGAGGCGGCCGCGGATCCGGCCCGGGACGCCGGGGTGCGCACCGTGTTCACCCGGACCGGGCTGGTCGTGGCGCGCGGCGGCGGCGCGTGGGGGCGGCTGTTCCCGCTCTTCCGCGCCGGGCTCGGCGGACGGCTGGGCGACGGCCGCCAGTACTGGTCGTACATCGCGCTGCACGACGAGGTGGCCGCGATCCGGCATCTGCTGGACCGTGACGATCTGTCGGGCCCCTTCAACCTGACCGCGCCCGAGCCGCTGACGAACCGTGAGATCACCGAGGCGATGGGCCGGGTGCTGCACCGGCCGGCCGTGTTCGCCGTGCCGGCCCCGGTGCTGCGCGCGGCGCTGGGCGAGATGGCCGGGGACGTGCTGGGCAGCGCGCGGGTGGTGCCGAGGCGGCTCCTGGAGTCGGGGTTCGTCTTCGCGTTCCCCGGGATCGAGGACGCGATCCGGGCGGCGTGAACGGACACAGGCGGCAGTACGACCGGGTGGGACCGCAATCGGCCATGTGCGACCGTCGTGCGACCGTGCCCTGTCCATGCGCGACTGTCCCCGACCGGCCCCGGCCCTAACCTCGATCCGAACTCGGGTATCCCACACGCCAGTTGGGGGCATGACGTCTCCACCGGCCGCGCAACCTCGAGGAGGGGCACGTGCTTGAGCCCGCGTACCAGGCAGACGTCGTCGTCGTGGGAGCCGGAGTCGCCGGTCTCGCCGCGGCGCATCGGCTCATCAGTGCAGGAGTGACGACCGCAGTCCTGGAGGCCGCCCCGTACGTCGGCGGCCGTATGTCGACCGAGAAGGTCGACGGCTTCCGGCTCGACCGCATCGGACAACTGCTGTCCACGGCATGGCCCGAGCTGGGCCTGACCCCGGGCCTGGACGCGCTCGTCCTGCGCCCGTTCGCCCCCGGTGTGCTGCTGCACAGCGACGGACGGCACCACCGCGCGGGCGCGCGGGCGGGCGCGGGGAGCACAAGGGGCGCACTCCACGCCGTACGCGCCCTCGCGAGCGCCCCTCGGGCGGGCGCGCTGCCCCGGCCGCGCCCCGGCGTAGGGGCCGTGCCGGCGCCCCGGGTCCGGCCGGGCGCCCCGCTGGGCACCGCGGTGGACCAGGCCCGGCTGGGCGCCGCGCTGACCCGGCTCGCCGCCACCTCGGCCGAACGGCTGCTGCGGCGCCCGGAGTCCCCGGCCGCCGAGGCGCTCGCGGCGCGCGGTCTGCCCGCCCGGACGCTCGACGGGTTTCTGCGACCGCTGCTGGCCGCGCTGCTCTGCGACCCGGACCTCCGCACCTCCAGCCGGTGCGCGGACCTCGCGCTGCGCTCCTTCGCGGCGGGCCGGCTGTGTCTGCCGGAGGGCGGCGCCGAGGTGGTGCCGGAGCTGCTGGCGCGCACCCTGCCCGCGGGCACCGTCCACACGGGCGTGCGGGCCACCTCGGTCTCCACGACCTCGGTGACCACCGCCGAGCACGGCGAGTTCCGCTGCCGGGCCGTCCTGGTGGCCACCGACGCGCGCTCCGCGGCGGAGCTGCTGCCGGGCCTCAGGGTCCCGGACTTCCACCCGGTGACGGTCCTGCACCACACCACGGACGAGCCGCCGCCCACCGGCGCCTCGCTGCTGCTGGACGCCGACCGGGGCGGCCCGGTCGCGCACACCGCCGTGGTCAGCGGTGTCGACCCGAGCCGGGCGCCCGCGGGCCGCGCGCTGATCTCGTCCACGGTCCTCGGCACCCCGCCCGACGGCGTCGACACCGCCGTACGGATGCATCTGTCGCGGCTCTACGGGGTGCCGACCACGCGCTGGGAGACGCTCGCCGTGCAGCACACCGCCGAGGCGGTGCCCGCGATGCGGCCGCCGCACGATCCGCTGCGCCCGGTGCGGCTGCTGGCGGGGCTGTACGTGTGCGGCGACCACCGGGACACCAGTACGGTCCAGGGCGCGCTGCACTCGGCGCACCGGGCGGCGGCCGCGATCGTGGCCGACCTCGGGGCGCAGGGGTCGCTGCACCGCGCGGACCCCGCGCCCGGCGCCGAGCGGACCGCCGCTCAGGAGGCCGTACAAGCCGCGTAGGACGCGCGGGCGGCGCCGTACAGGCCCCGCCTCCGGGTCAGCCCAGTGCCGCCACCTTGTCGCGGTAGCTGCGGGCCGGGGCCGCGTCCTTGTACGGCTCCAGGCGCCGTTCGAAGTCCCTGACGTACTCGACGGCGCGGACCGACCGCATCTCCGCGGCCTGTCCCGCCGCCTCGGCGGCGAGCTGGCACGCCTGGTCCAGCTCGCCGAGGCCCAGCCGGGCGGAGGCGAGCACGACCCGGCAGAACAGCCGGCTGCGGGCGTAGGCCGCCGGGCGCAACTGGAGGGAGCGCTCGGCGTGCTGGACGGCGGCCCGGAACTGCTGGAGGTCGCGGTGGCAGTGCCCGAACTCGTCGGCGAGCTGCGCCTCGTC
>NZ_JAANNX010000016.1:0-140854 GCF_013363615.1 Streptomyces sp. CAI-85
GGTGAGGGTGCGGTAGGTCTGGACGGCTTCGGTGATGGAGGTGAGTGCTGCGTCGCGGTCCCCGGTGTTGCTCTGGCGGTTGGAGAGGTTGTTGAGGGCTCCGGCGAGGTCGGGGAGGAAGGCTGCGGGGTTGGTCTGGGCGAGGGTGCGGTAGGTCTGGACGGCTTCGGTGATGGAGGTGAGTGCTGCGTCGCGGTCCCCGGTGTTGCTCTGGCGGTTGGAGAGGTTGTTGAGGGCTCCGGCGAGGTCGGGGAGGAAGGCTGCGGGGTTGGTCTGGGCGAGGGTGCGGTAGGTCTGGACGGCTTCGGTGATGGAGGTGAGTGCTGCGTCGTGGTCCCCGGTGTTGCTCTGGTGGTTGGAGAGGTTGTTGAGGGCTCCGGCGAGGTCGGGGAGGAAGGCTGCGGGGTTGGTCTGGGCGAGGGTGCGGTAGGTCTGGACGGCTTCGGTGATGGAGGTGAGTGCTGCGTCGCGGTCCCCGGTGTCGCTCCGGCGGACGGAGAGGTTGTTGAGCCACGAGGCCCGAGCGGCTCGTGTTTCCTCGGACATGTCGTCGGCGTCGTCGGGCCCAGAGAGTCTGGTGGCGATCAGCGCGAGGTCGCGCAGGGTGCTGTGTCCGACCGGTAACGTCGCCGCCAGCTCGGCCAGTGGCAGTGGCGTTCCCTCGGCTTCGGCGTACCGCTCCAGAGCCTTGGCGAAGACGCCGCCCTGGGTCGCGGCCACCGAGAGTGCCGGCTTCCACAGGCCGGGGGCGGCGTCCAAGGCGGCCTGGGCGATGTCCGCCATGGTGGATTCGTCGCTCGATGACGCGAACCGTGAGACGCCCACACACGCGTTCAGCTGCTCGTTTTCGTCTGCTCCCCTCAGGCACTCGCGGAGCAATGCGCGATCCGTGTTGAACACGCTGGACGCGAGATGGGTGCCGAGCGGGTCCGGCCGGACCGCCAGGGTGCCGTCTTCGGGAGCGGCGGGCAGGAGGTCCGCGAGCAGGGCGGCGATCTCATCGCGGCGCGTGCCGTCAGTGGCCAGTTCTTTGATGGCCTTGAGGGCGTGGTCGAGCCGTTCCTCCTGTGGCGCCAAGAGGCTGAGGCAGGCTCCTGCCTCGCGCAACATCCGTCTCGTTCGCTTCGACGGCATGCCGATACGGGACTTGTACGCCCGCACCCAGTAGCCCAGTTCGTGGTCGAGGATCTTCTCGTACAGATCTTTCTCCGACGTTGGTGTTCCGTCGGTGGCGTCCGCGCGGGCGGCGAGCCAGGCCAGCATGACCAGATCCAGGGTGGTCCACCTGCCGGAGGCGGGGTCGGGAGGGGGACTGCTGCCCATGGCGACGAGTTCCGACGCGCCGAAGGAACGCACTGCCGCCCGGTAGACGCCTGTCTGGCGGGGGTGACGAGCGGCCAGAGCACTGTCGTGCAGAGCGTAGGGATGGCCGTCCTCCCTGAGCGCCACCGCGATCTCCTCCTCCCACCAGCCGCTGACTGTTCGTGCGGTCAACAGCAGACAGGTGGGTGCTTCGCGCTCCCGCAGGGTGCGCAGGAGATTGATGACGTCCCCGGACTTGCGGTCCTCGGTGTAGTCGACGACGACCAGCAGCGGGGAGGCGACGTTGCTCAGCCAGGCCCGGTCCTGGGGGTCGGGGTCGCGGACGAGAAAACCGGTATACCAGCCGGTGGCGGAAAGACGGTGGGCGAGTTCTGCCGCCAGGCGTGTCTTTCCCGCTCCTCCGACACCGTGCAGCAGGGCGATCCGAGTGCGCGGCCTCAGGGGATCAGGGGCCTGGAACCAGTCCTGGAGGAAGTCGAGTTCGTCCCTGGGATGGAAGCGGATGGCGTCATACCGGGCCCACAGGTACGTGAGCGGGCCGCTGCCGGTGTCACCGTCCTCCTCCACCGGCACCGGCACCGGTAGATAGGGCGGTGCGAGGACGTCGGTCGTGGGCCGGTAGGGGAGGGGATGCGGCTCACATTGCTCGTAGCCGAGACCGATGTCGATCGTCGCCCTCCAACGGTCCTCGGCGGCTTCCCGTAGGAGCGCGGCGCCGTAGGCGACCGACTGAGCCCAGGACTGCTGTTCCCGGCGTCGGGGGTCGGCCGCATCGCTACGGGAGGCGACGCCGGTGATGTCGAGGGCGAGGAATGTGCCGGGAGAGTCCTCGGTCTCGGCCAGCTGGTCGACGAAGTCCGTTGGTAGTGTGCGCCAGTCGGGATCCTGTTCGTCCTCGCGGTAGTCCCGGTGAGCGTGGTTCGACCAGTTGCCGGCAAGCCAGATCGCGACAAGCGCGTGTGCCGGATCACCTGGTCCGGCACCGGCCAGGACGATGAGCAGTGGATGCAGCCCGGCGTCCAGGCACGCGCCGGCGAAGGTGACCGCGAGGTCCAGGCAGGTGCCGTGCCGCGGTCGGTGGAGCACCTGGTCCGGCGGCCGGACGGTCTGGCGGCCGGGATCACTGGTGGTCGGCTCGTCGGCGTACTGGATACCCAGGGTGGCGAAGGCGTCGTACAAGGCGCGTGCGCGAGCCGCGGGGGGACCGTCCCCGGGGGCGGGCATCAAGGTGCCGAGGAGGTCGGCCGGTGTGCCGGATGTACGTTTGCCCGGACGCTCGCACTGGACGTACTCGATCAGGGCCCCGGGATCATTGCTCGCCCACCGGCGCCACGACGTACTCACGCGCCCGCTCCCTCGAACTCCGCGTCCACCACACCCAGTACGTCCCCGGCCGAAAGGCGGTCCACCGCCGGCACACCGGTGGCCGCGATCTCCACCGAGTACGTTCCCGCGCCCGGCGGCAACAGTTCCGCCTGCCACCGGTCGTCACCGGACCTGGTGCACGGCAGCCACGGCGTGGTGCCCTTCTGCTGCCCGTCTCGTGCTCGGAGTCGGCTACGCACCTGCGTCCGTTCGTCCGCCTGCGCGCCGTGAAGGGTCACACCGACCGTGACCGGGTCGCCGGACAGGGCGGTGTCGTCCAGGTCGAGCCCGAGCCAGGGGCGGTCGGGCTTGTCGCCGCGTACGGAATCGAGCGGTTCACCGGCGTACTCCGCCAGTATGTCGACCACCACCGACGAGGAGCCGAGCGCCATATGGCGCTCCGGTACTCCCCTGCGTATGCGTATGTCCTGCTGTTCGATGGGGATGGCCGAGATCGCGGGGACCGTGCCGTCGCCGAGCCAGTCGGGGTTGGGCAGCCAGCCCGGTGCGTTCTTCGACACCGACAGGCCGGTGGACGAGAGCAGGGCCTGCTGGAGGGTGGCGTGGCCCCGGCCGAACACGGCGGTGACCTCGGGGAGGTCGGGGCCGGCGAGCAGCCCGGTCCAAGCCGACTCGATGTCTTGGTGGACGCCGAAGGCGGCCTTCGCCTGCCGGACGAACGATTCGCCGACAGCAGCACCCGTTCCGGTCCCTTCCTCCAACTCGTAAGGCCTGAGTGGTTGTGCGCCGTCGGGCCGTGCCACCGCCGGATAACGGGGCAGGAGTTCGTAGGCCGACGGCCACTGACGCAGCACTTCGGTGAGTCCGGCCAGCCGTTTGGGGCCCACCTTCAGCCCGTTCGCCAAGACGTCCAGCGCCTTGGGGGCGCCGCGGTGCGGGGTGCCGAGGGTGATCAGCGCCGCGCATTCGGCCGCGCCACCCAGGGGGCCCAGCCAGTAGCGGGCCACCAGGCCGCCCATGGAGTGCGCGACCACGATCACGCGCCGCCGACGGGCTCCGGAGCGCTCGCCGTTCAGACGCGCAGCGACATCGGCGGCGAGGCGCTCGGCCGCGTGCCGGATGCTGTGCCGGAAGTCGTACGGGAAGAGGACCAGGTCAGCACGGTTGTCCGGGGTGTGCCCAGGTCGCGAGACATCCACCTGTACGTCGTCGAAACGGTTGCGGATCTTACGTATCAGGCCGTCATAGCCCGGGACGACGAAGGGGCCGATGAGGCTGATGTCCGGCATCAGACCGACCGGAACCAGGTCCGGATGCACATCCAGACCCAGCCTGTGCGGTCGAGTGGCCGCGGCGACGAACCGCCGTCGGTGCTCGTCCCAGTGGGCAGCCCCCTCGGGCGTCTCCAGGACACTGCCGCCGATTCCGGGCACCACGACGACGAGATGTTTGAGCGAAGCCACCGGCTGTTCCCCCGTTCACACTCGTCACCCAGTGTCGGATCGGGGTGACGGACAATCAGAGGTACGAAGATAGCGCCGAATCACACACGTTCGGCAGGGTTTCCTCACGTAGGTAGCAGGTCCGGAGATCGATCATGCGTACGGGCTGGCCGGTCGTGCGGGCGATCGTCTCGAAGTCGCGGTCGTGGTGGAGCAATGTCAGCCCCGCCTCTTCCGCGGCTGCTGCCACCAGAAGGTCGACGGGGCCCGCGCTGCGGTGTTCGCCCTTGGCGGTGAGCAACTCCTGGACGACGCGTGCGCGTCGGAAGACGCCGTCGGGCATGGGGCACCAGGTGTAGTGAGCGTCGAGCGCGCGCTTCACGCGTTCCCGGTCCGCCGCCGAGCGCGCGGAGGAGAGGACTTCCAGTTCGGTGATGTCGCACAGGGCGACGAGTCCCGCGCCGATCCTGTCGTCCCACTCGGCCGTGGTCCGGCCGAGGAGGACGCGGGCGAGGGCGGAGGTGTCGATCAGGTAGTCGGCGACGGTCACTCGCCGTCTCCCGCGTCGCGGACGTCGCCCGGCTCGCCGACCGGGCGGTACTTGCCCTTGTCGAGAAGCAGGCTGATGTCCAGGGCGCCTTCGGCGGTCAGTTCGCGTGCCTGTTCCAGGGCGCGCAGCCGCCGGTAGCGGGCGGTGACCTCCCGCAGGGCGGTGTTGATGGTGTCGCGCTTGGTCGTGGTGCCGAGCTCCTTGGCGGCGGCCTCCAGGGCCTCGTCGTCGAGATCGATCACGGTGCGGCTCATCGCGCCCCCTTATATACAGAGTCTTATATCAAGATACATGGCTCCGTATGTATCGGGCGCGAAGGCCGTCACGCGGCGTTCGTGCAGATGATTTCGTCACGCGGTGTGTAGTGCGTGTGGAACGGTTCCCGCTTTACTTCCTTGCCGTTCTGGTGGAAGACGCGGTCCACCTCGACGTCGAAGCCCTCCAGGGGGGTTTGCGGGACGCAGGCCGGGGTGTTGTTCACCTTGTGGGCCGGCTGGTGGATGTTCGTGCGGGGGCCCGTCACCGAGGTGATCGCGTCGTACTTCTTCGTGCCGAGGAAGTTGATCGTCACCGAGTGGTCCGTCGACTCGGCCTGGATGTAGAGGGTGTGGCCCGTGTCGTTGGTGAAGCGGAGGTCGAGGCTGCCCCAGGCGACCGTCGCCTCGCGGCCCTCGGGGTAGCGCTCGATGTAGAAGGAGTGGGCGCCGTGTTCGACGGGCTTGACGCCGGCGAAGAACATCGCGTTGTAGACGGTCGTGGCGACCGCGGAGACGCCGCCGCCCGGGGCCTTCGTGAACTGGTCGTCGAGGATCATGATGCCCTCGACGAAACCGTTGCTCTCCGTGCGCTGGCCGACCGTGCGGTTGAAGCTCCAGGTCTCGCCCGGGGCGACGACGGAGCCGTTGATGAGTTCGACGGCCCGGCCGATGTTCTTCGTGCGGTACGGGGCCGGCTCGAAGTTGACCGTGAAGGAGGAGAGCTTTTCCTTCACGCCCAGGCGGGCGGCGTTCGCGCCGGTCAGTTTCGGCTCGGTGCGGATCGCCGCGACCTCGCCGGTGCGGGCCGCCGTGCCCGTCTTGGTGAGCAGGGGGAGGACCGCCTTGCCCAGCGCCTTGTCGGTGACGCGGATGCCGGTGCGGCCCTTGTCCGTCACCACGGCGCGGTCGCCGTTCAGGGCGAATGTGGCGTTCGCGGGTGTCGTCGTGACGCCGGCCAGGGCGCGCTGTACCGCGGGGGCCGCGTACAGGCCCTTGGCGTCCAGGTGCGGGGTCAGGCTGCCGGACGCGTCCGGGCGCAGGGTCAGGTGCGCGGCCAGGTCGGCGGGGGCGATCGTGACGCGTCTGCCCTCCGTGGTGAGGGTGACGGGAGCGGAGACCGCCGGTTCCGCGATGTCGCGTACCGCCCGGCGTACCTCCTGCGCGTTCACCTTCGGCTCGGTCTCGTGGACCGGGAGGGCCGTCACCGCGTTCGCCGTGTCGCGCAGGAACGCGCTCCGGAGCGTGTCCACCGCCGCGTCCACGTCCAGGGCCGCCCCGCGCTGCGGCGTGACCTGCCGGACCTTGGTGCCGGAGAAGGAGACGGCGCCGTCCCGGACCTTCTGGTCGAGGGTCTTCGCGAGCTTGCCGAGGGTCGCGCGCGCCTTGTCCTCGTCCACGTCCACGACCGGCTCGACGGACCCGCCGCCGCCCGAGCTGAACAGGCCGCCGATCACGCTGACCGGGTCGGACGCCGTACGTGACGCACGGTCCACGGTCCGCTCGGCGTCGTAGCCGATCCCCGCCTGCCGCGCGTCGACGGTTCCGCTGCGGTCGCCGACCGTCACGGACAGTTCCCGCGGGGCCGCCGCCGTCAGGCGGGCGTCCAGCTTGTGGACGGCCTCAGCGCGGCTGAGGCCCCCGATGTCGATGCCGCGCACCGTCGTGCCCGCCTCGATGTCACCGCCCGTGAGCAGCAGCCCGGCCAGATACACACCTCCGACGCCGACGGTCAGCGCACCGCCCACGAGGGCGAGGGGCGGCACGGAGGCTATTCGGGGGCGGGGGCGCATGGATCTCCTGGAACGGACGGAACGGACGGAACGGACGGAACGGATGGGGCTACGGATGAGCAGCGGCCCAATGTACCCATTCGTCGATATAGGTGCATATGTCATGTGACACCTTGTGGGTCGGGTCACACCGGTCAGAAGCGCAGCGGCACCACCGACGGCAGCTCCGGGTACACATGGCGCCACTGGCCCGTCACGCAGTCCACGACCTTCGTCTCGTCCTCGGCGGAGGCCGCGAAGTCGGCGAGGTTGCGTTCCCTGGTCGTCACGTGCCCGCCCTGGCGTTGCACGCACGCGCTGACCGCCGCCCTCAGGGGGCGGTCCATGACCTGGGTGTGGGCCTCCACGAAGGCCGGTTCGACCATGGAGAGGTGCGCGAGGTTGCAGCGCTGGACGGCCTCGTTGTACGTGGCCGGGTCGCCGCTGGGCGTGATGTCGTAGATCAGCGTGAGATTGTCCGCGGGGCTGCGCACCGGGTCGCCGACCGGGTATCCGGCGTCCCGTACGCAGGAGACGAACCGGTTCACCGCCGTACGGTATTCCGCGGCCGTGACCTTTCCGTCGCCCAGGGCCCATTCCTGGCCGGGGAGCGGTATGTCGCCGGAGTGCTCCCGGCCGCCGTCGCCGGCCGGGGCACAGCCCACGGCGACGGCGGCCAGGATCCCCGCGACGGCGATCGTCGCTCGGCGCACGGGTCAGGACCTGGTGACGTTGCAGGAGTCGCAGCCCCAGTGCAGGCCGTAGCGGTCGGCCACCGGGTTGGTCGTGTCGGTGGCGTAGGCGCGGCTGCTGGTGCCGTACACACGGGGCGTCCAGTAGCCGTTGTTGCGCTCCAGGGCGGAGCTCAGCCGGCCGGCGCAGTCGCCCGACGCCTTCACGGTCAGCGCCCAGTTGTAGCTTCCGGTCCAGCCGCTGGAGACCCGGTTGGTGCCACAACTGCGCGACACCTCACGGTTGTTGCCCAGGGCGTGGGCGTCGGTCGCGGCGATCACCGGCGCGACGACCATCATCGCCGTCACGGCGGCCGCCGCGGCGGACCTCCGCGGGGAGAAGGAGAATCTGCCTGCCATCGTCCTCACGCTTCCTTCCAGGAAAGGGAGTTGTGCGGTCGGAGGGAACGCTACGGACGCCGTCGGCGCGGGCGTATCTATTGCGTGTTCAGGCAAAGGCCGAGCAACCGGGCCTGAGACGTGCCCTGTTCACGCGCCGTGCACCAGATCCGTCCCCAGGCGGGTGCGGGTGTGCAGGACGGACGCGCCCAGCCGCTCCGTCGCCACCAGGCCCGCCCGGCGCAGCGCGGCCGCGTGCCGGCTGGCCGTCGACGCGGAGACACACAGCCTGCCCGCCAGCGCGGTGGTGCTGTGGCCCGTGTCCAGGAAGCGCAGCGCGGCCGCGCGGGTCGGGCCGATCAGCTCCTCCAGACCCTGTCCGGAGCCCCGTTCGGCCGACGGCGTCCGTGGGATCCACAGTGCGGTGCGGGCGACCGGATAGATCAGCACCGGGGGCAGCTCGGGGTCGGCGAAGCCGATCGGATGGTTGTGGCAGAAGAAGCTGGGGACCAGGTGGAGGCCGCGCCCGGCGAGCCGGACGTTCCGGGCCACCGGATAGCTGACCTCCAGCACGGGAGGGCGCCAACGCAGGCCGGGGCAGAGGTCGTTGAGCATGGCCTCGCTGCCCTGCTCCAGGAGCACCGCGGCCCGGCGCGCCATGTCACGGCGGGCCCAGACGAGCGGACCGGGGGTGTACGGGGCGAGCGCGACGGCGTGATAGCGGCGCAGGGCCGCGCCGAGCCGGTGCAGCGCGGGAGGCCGCCCGGCACCGATGCCGTCGAGTCGCCCCGACGGACAGGACCGCGCCTCCAGCAACCGGTCGATCTCGGCGCGCAGCCGGCATCTGGCCGTGGAGAGTACGACGTCGATCCCGGCCTCCAGGGCCGTGGTGTGTCCTGGCGGGGTCAGGAAGTCGGGAAAGTAGGAGCTGATGGGCGCGATCGCGGTGAGCAGCCGGACGTCCGGGCCGAGCCCGGCGTCGGCCAGCGCCCGGCAGGCGGTGCGCCGCCACGGCGCGAAGAACGGGTCAGGACTGGCGAGTTGATGCAGACTCAGGACGGTCTCCCACATGACGTCCGGCTGTGCGGCCAGCCGTAAACGGCCGAGATCTGCACTGCTGAAGTGGATGCGAAGCACGGGTCCCCCTCCGGTCGCACGGCAGAGCTGAAGACTCCCCGACTCCATGAGAAGCGAGCGGAGTAAACGTCCCCTAGGCGATTCCTTGCCGTCGTCGGACGGGTCCCGCTGCATAGGGTGGGCTCATGTCCACCACAACACCCGGTCAGACACCGTCCGTTGACACCGAGGAGCTGCTCGCCGACCCCTACGCGGTGTACGCGCGGCTCCGGGAGGCGGGGCCCGTCCACCGCTTCACCGGGACGGACGGTCTGCCCGCCTGGCTGGTCACCCGCTACGACGACGTGCGCCACGCCCTCGCCGATCCGCGGCTCTCCCTCGACAAGAGCCGTGCGAAACCCGGCGGTTACCGCGGACTCGCGCTGCCCCCGGCGCTCGACGCCAACCTGCTGAACATGGACCCGCCGGACCACACCCGCATCCGCCGTCTGGTGGTGAAGGCGTTCACCCCGCGCCGCATCGCCGCACTGCGCGAACCCGTCCGCAGGACCGCGCACACGCTCCTCGACGCCGTCGAACCGCTGGGCCGCGCCGACCTGATCGCCGCGTACGCCGCCCCGCTGCCGATCATCGTGATCTGCGACCTGCTGGGTGTGGCCGAGGCCGACCGGCCGGACTTCCGGACCTGGACCGACGCCATCGTGATCCCCGACCCCGCCCGGCCGGAGCGGGCCAAGGACGCCGTCCGCGCACTGATCGGCTTCCTCGCCCGTCTCCTCGCCGCCAAGCGGGCCGACCCCGCCGACGATCTGCTCTCCGACCTGGTCGCCGTACGCGACGACGAAGACCGGCTCAGCGAAGACGAGTTGATGTCGCTGGCCTTCCTCATCCTGTTCGCCGGGTACGAGAACACCGTCCATCTGATCGCGAACGCCACCCTCGCCCTGCTCACCCACCCCGAGCAGCTCGCCGAGGTCCGCGCCGAACCCGGGCGGCTCGGCGACGCGGTGTGGGAACTCGCCCGCTACGACGGTCCCGTGCCGCTCGCCATCCGGCGCTTCCCCGTCGAGGACGTCACCATCGGCGGGGTCACCGTCCCGGCGGGGGAGACCGTGCTGCTGTCCCTGGCCGCCGCGCACCGGGACCCGCGCCGGTTCGCCGACCCCGACACGCTCGACCTCGGCCGTGACGTCACCGGCCATCTCGCGCTCGGGCACGGCATCCACTACTGCCTCGGCGCGCCGCTCGCCCGGCTGGAGGCCGAGACCGCGCTGTCCGTCCTCCTGGAACGCTTCCCCCGGCTGGCGCTCGACGGCTCACCGGACGAGGTGGAGTGGCGGCCTTCGATGCGGTCGCGGGGGCTGCGGGCGCTGCCGGTGCGGTTCTAGCACCCCCTCTCGCACCCCCTCACACCCCCGCCCCGACCTCCTCCCTCTCCGCCCGCGCCAGCGCCCTGTTCCGCCGTACCGACGACACGAACGACGCCGCGATCAGCAGCACGCCGATCAGCCCGGTGACGATCTCGTTCACCTCGTACCGGACGGTGACCAGCAGGATCCCCGCCAGCGCGCCGATCGCGTAGTGGGCGCCGTGCTCCAGGTAGACGTAGTCGTCCAGGGTGCCCTGGCGGACCAGGTGGACGGTGAGCGAGCGCACGTACATCGCGCCGATGCCGAGCCCGAGGGCCATCCAGAAGATGTGGTTGGTGACGGCGAACGCGCCGATCACGCCGTCGAAGGAGAAGGAGGCGTCCAGGACCTCCAGATAGAGGAAGAGGAAGAACGCGGCCTTCCCGGCGAGGGCGACGGCGGACACGGGCCGGTCTCCCACCGGCCGGTCGCCGGACGACGACTCCTCGTCCTCCAGCCGGCTCTCGAAATAGCCCGAGAGGCCGCCGACCACGAGATACGTCACCAGCCCGGCCACCCCGGCGAGCAGCACGGTCGCCGACTTGTCGGTGTGCCCCGTGCTGATGTGCGCGTGCGTCGCGAAGGCCGTCGCGGTGATCAGCAGCGCGCCCAGCGCGACACAGACGGACAGCATGTCGACCTTGCCGAGCCTGGCCAGCGGGCGTTCCAGCCGGGCCAGCCACTTGACGTCCCGGTCCTCCAGGACGAAGTCCAGGAAGATCATCAGCAGGAACATGCCGCCGAAGGCCGCGATCGCCGGGTGGGCGTCGGTGACCAGGGCCTCGTAGCGCGCCGGTTCGTCGAGGGCGAGCCGGACCGCCTCCACCGGGCCGACCTCGGCGCTGACCGCCACGATCAGCACCGGGAAGACCAGCCGCATCCCGAAGACGGCGACCAGGATGCCCACGGTGAGGAAGATCTTCTGCCAGAAGGCGTTCATCTTCCTCAGGACCCCGGCGTTGACCACCGCGTTGTCGAAGGACAGCGATATCTCCAGCACGGAGAGGATCAGGACGATCCCGAACGCCTCCCAGCCCCACTGCCAGGCCGCGAAGGCGAGCCCGAGCGCCGTGACGGCGAACGACCAGCCGAACGTCTTGAGGATCACGCGTCCACCGCCGCCTTCACCGCGAGGACCGGGCAGTCGGCGCCCAGCAGGATCCGCTGGGCCGTCGAGCCCAGGAGCAGCTTGCCGACCGGACTGCGCCGCCGCAGCCCGATCACCACCAGGGACACACCGGGGCCCTCGGCGAGGTGCAGGATCTCCTTGGCCGGGTCGCCGCCGCCGAGCACCTGCCGCAGGTCGAAGTCGATGCCGAGCGCGCCCAGGTCGGCGCGGACATGGTCCAGATCCGGTTCCTGCGCGAACCCGGGATCCACCGTCGCGTCCGCCCGCGAGGTGTTCACCACCAGCAGTCCCTCCCCGCGCCGCCGCGCCTCGTCGATCCCCGCGCGCAGGGCGGCCTCCCCCTCGGGCGAGGGGACGTATCCCACCAGGACGGTCATGCGTGCACTCACTTTCGAGAGGTTCGGGAAGCTCGAGAGGTTCGAGATATGAGGGACAGGGGGCGGCCAGAGGCGAACCGCCGCAGCAGCGGCCAGACCAGCACCAGGCCGATCACCGTGTAGACCGTGTACGACACCGGCCCGCCCACCAGCCCCGACAGTTCGCCGCCGGAGAGTTGGAGGGAGCGCCGGCCCTGGAGTTCGGCGCGCGGGCCGAGGATCACGCCGATGATCAGCGGCAGCACGGGCAGTCCGAAGCGGCGCATCGCGAAGCCGAGGAGTCCGAGGATCAGCAGCAGGAACAGGTCCAGGGGCTGGGCGTTGACGGCGTAGGCGCCCATCGACGCGAAGAACAGGATGCCCGCGTAGAGGTAGGGGCGCGGGATCCGCAGCAGTCCGGCCCAGGCGGGCGCGAGCGGCAGGTTGAGCAGGAGCAGCAGCAGATTGCCGACGAACAGGCTGGCGATCAGCACCCACACCAGGCTCGCCTCGCGCTCGAACAGCAGGGGGCCGGGCTGGATGCCGTACGACTGGAAGGCGGCGAGCATCACGGCGGCGGTGGCGTTGGTGGGCAGGCCGATGGCCAGCATGGGGACCAATGTGCCCGCCGCGGAGGCGTTGTTGGCGGCCTCCGGTCCGGCGACGCCCTCGATGGCGCCCTTGCCGAACTCCTCCGGGTGCCGGCTGAGCCGTTTCTCCGTGGCGTAGGACAGGAAGGTGGGGATCTCGGCGCCGCCGGCCGGCAGCGCGCCGAAGGGGAAGCCGTACGCGGTGCCGCGCAGCCAGGGTTTCCAGGACCGTTTCCAGTCGTCGCGGCCCATCCACGGCCGGCCGACCGGGACGATCTCGGCGGGTCTGCGGCGCAGATGCGCGGCCACCCACAGCGCCTCGCCGACGGCGAAGATGCCGACGGCGACCACCACCACGTCGATGCCGTCGGCGAGTTGGGGGATGCCGAGGGTCAGCCGCTGCTGTCCGGACACCGCGTCGATGCCGACCAGGCCGATGGTCAGGCCGAGGAGGAGCGAGGCCAGGCCGCGCAGCCGGGAGGCGCCGAGGACGGAGGTGACCGCGACGAACGACAGCAGCATCAGGGCGAAGTAGTCGGGGGCGCCGAGGGAGACCGCGAAGTCGACCACGAACGGGGTGACCAGGACCAGCAGCAGGGTGCCGATGGTGCCCGCCACGAACGAGCCGATCGCGGCGGTGGCCAGGGCCTGCGCGGCCCGGCCCGCCTTCGCCATCTTGTTGCCCTCGACGGCCGTCACCACCGACGACGACTCGCCGGGCGTGTTCAGCAGGATGGAGGTGGTCGAGCCGCCGTACATGCCGCCGTAGAAGATGCCGGCGAACATGATGAACGCCTGGACCGGTTCCATGCCGTAGGTGACGGGCAGCAGCAGGGCGACGGTCATCGCCGGGCCGATGCCGGGCAGGACGCCGACGGCGGTGCCGATGACGACGCCGATCAGGGCGAGCAGCAGGTTCATCGGGGCGAGGACGTCCGCGAAGCCCTGCATGAGGTTGTCGAGATTGTCGAGGGTGTTCATCACTCGTCCGTCACAGGATTCCTTGCAGGACACCGGCCGGGAGGTTCACACCGAGGCCGATGGCGAAGGCGTAGAACGTGCCGAGGGACAGTGCCGCCGCGATCGCCAGATTGCGCAGGTGGTGCCGGTTGCCGAGGGCGAAGGCGCTGCCCCAGAAGAGCAGGGCGCCGCTGATCACCCAGCCGAGCCGTTCGATCAGCACCGCGTTCACCACGAACGCGCCGGTCAGCAGGGCGACCGTGCGCCAGTCGCCGCCCTGGGTCAGGTCGACGTCCTCGCCGGACTCCGGCTCGCCGCGGCCGCCGCGCGCCACGTCGACGGCGTACAGGACGGCGACGATCACCAGCGCGACGCCGAGGGCCAGCGGGACCGCGCGCGGGCCGACCGGGTCGGTGCCGCTGGTGAGGTGCGGGATGCCGAGGCCGTCCACGACCACCGCCGTGCCCAGCAGGGCGAGCAAGGCGCACACGCCGTACTGCGCGCGGTCCCCGCCCCGGGGCGGATGAGTCCGGCTGCGGGTCGGCTCGTCCGTGTCGGTGCTCATGCCAGGCCGAGCTCGGTGAGCAGGCTGGCGACGGACTTGTCCTGGTTCTTCAGATAGACGCCGAAGTCGTCACCGGTGACGAAGGCGTCGGTCCAGCCGCGCTTGGTCAGCTCCGTGCGCCACTGCTTCGAGTCGTGCATCCGCGTGACGCTGTCGACCCACGTCTTCTTCTCGGCCTCGCTGATGCCCGGAGGGGCCACGATCCCGCGCCAGTTGGTGAACACCAGGTCGATCCCGGAGTCCTTGAGGGTGGGGGCCTCGGCGACCGCGTCGATCGGCTCCTCGCTGGTCACCGCGAGGATCCTGACCTGCCCTGCCTCGATCTGGTCGAGGAACTCGCCGAACCCGCTGGCCCCGAAGGCGATCTTGTTGCCGAGGACGGCCGGCAGCAGCTCGCCGCCGCCGTCGTAGGAGACGTAGTTGACGTCCCTGGGCTTGATGCCGACCGCCCGCGCGAGCTGCATCGGCAGCAGGTGGTCGGGGCCGCCGGGCGAGGAACCGCCGCCCACGGCAACCGACTTGGGGTCGTTCTTCCACGCGGTGACCAGATCGCCGATCGTCTTGTACGGCGAGTCCTTCGCGACGACGATCGCCCCGGCCTCCTCGATCAGCTTGGCGATCGGGGTGGTGTGCGTCAGCTTGGCCGACGACTTCGAGGTGTACGCCGCCCCGACGACACCCAGGCCCATCTGCATGGCCAGCTTGCCGTTGCCGTCCTCGTTCACCAGCCGCTGGAGCCCGACCGTGCCGCCGGCGCCGGGCAGGTTGTACACCTGCATCCCGGTCGCCACGTCGGCGTCCTGCATCACCTGCGCGACGGTGCGGGCGGTGACGTCGTAGCCGCTGCCCGGGGTGTTGGGCACCATCAGCCGCAGCCCGCCGACGGGCTTGCCGCTCCCGTCCGCGCTCCCGGAGTCCTTGTCCGCGGTGGCCCCGCAGGCACTGACGGCGAGCAGCGACACCGTGACGAGGACCGGGGCGAGGACGCGGGCGGGAAGACGGGGGGAGCGGGGGGAACGGTCGGCGGCAGCAGGGGCGGGAGCGGAGAGAAACGCGGCTCTGCGAGATCTCATGGCTCATCTCTTTCGCTTGGGCGGGTCCGGCGCCATGATTGTGCGATCCCTCGGACACCCCGTCTGCCTTGTGTGACCATTGAAGGTTGAGTTCATTGTGGTCGTGACCGCCCGCCGCCCCACGCTCGCCGGTGAGCTGCTGGTCCTCCAGCTCGCCATCGTGGTGGTCGTGCTCGTCGCGGTCGCCGCGGTGTCGCTGGCGCAGTCCAAGGCGACCTTCGACCGGGTCGAGGGCCGCCGGGTCACCGCCCTCGCCGAGGAACTGGCCGGAAACCCCCTGCTGCGCAGCCAGCTCGTCAGCCCCGCGCCCGCCGAGACCCTGGCGCCGCTGCTCCAGACCCGGCGCACCCAGTCGAACGTCTCCTCCGTCACCGTCGCCGACGCGTCCGGCGAGATCGTCGCCGCCACCGACCCCACCCTGATCGGCACCCCGCTGCCGGTCGCCGGCCCCGAACCTGCCCAAGCACGCGGCTGGTCGGGGGAGTTGGAGGTGGACGGGGTGCGTGAACTGGTGGCCCAGGTGCCGGTGCTCGGCGACGACCGGGACCGTCTCGGCGACCATCTCGGCACGGTCATGATCGGCCGGGTCTCCCCGACCGCCTGGCAGCGGCTGAGCGGCGCCTCCTCCTATCTGCTCGCCTACCTCGGCATCGCGAGCGTCCTCGGAGTGGCCGGATCCTGGCTGCTGGCCCGGCGGATCAAACGCCAGACCCTCGGCCTGGAACCGCGCGAGATCGCCGGCCTCGCCGAACACCGCGAGGCCATGCTGTTCGGCCTCGCCGAGGGCGTCGTCGCGCTCGATCCGCAGCTACGGCTCACCCTGGTCAACGAGGTCGGCCGCGACCTCCTCGACCTGCCCGCGGACTGCGTCGGCAGCAGCCTGGCCGACCTGGGCATCGAGGGCCGCCTCCATGACGTCCTGGCGGGCGGCACGGCAGGGGAGCGGCGGGACGAGGTGGTGCTGCGCCGGGGCCGGGTGCTGGTGATGAACCGGATGGACGTCACCAAGGACGGCCGCCGTCTCGGCTCGGTCACCACCCTCCGCGACCGCACCGAACTCGCCCAGTTGGAGCGCGAGTTGGGGTCCTTCCGGAGCAGCACCGAACTGCTGCGGGCGCAGGCCCACGAGTTCTCCAACCAGTTGCACACCATCTCCGGGCTGATCCAGATCGGCGAGCACGACGAGGTCGTACGGTACGTCCGCGCCCTGCGCCGGCACCGGGACTCGCTCGACCTGACCCTCACCAGCCGGGTCCGGGACCGGGCCGTCGCCGCGCTGCTGATGGCGAAGTCCGCACTCGCCGCCGAACGCAAGGTGCGGCTGCGGATCTCCGAACGCACCGCCCTCGACAAGCTGGACCCGGCCGACTCGGCGGACGTGGCGACCGTGCTCGGCAACCTCGTCGACAACGCCCTCGACGCCGCCGCCACGCCGGCCGGTGACCAGGACGACGACGCCTGGGTGGAGGTCGAACTGCGCCAGGACACCTCCAGCGTGGAGATCGTCGTCCGCGACTCGGGCCCCGGCATCGCCCCCGAACTCGCGCAGGAGGTGTTCCTGCACGGCTTCACCACCAAGGCCGCGCGCGGCGGCGACCGGGGGATCGGCCTGGCGCTCACCCGGCTGGTGTGCACCCGCCGGGGCGGCGAGGTGTCGGTGTCCAACACACAGGAAGGCGCGATGTTCGTCGCCTGGATGTCCGTGGGCCGGACGGCCGGCCCCCAGCCGGAGGGAGTCCGATGATCGACGTGCTCGTGGTGGAGGACGACTTCATGGTGGCGCGGATCCACCGCGGATTCGTGGACGGCGTCGACGGTTTCCGGGTGGTCGGCACCGCCGACTGCGGCGAACAGGCGCTCACCGCCGCCGCCGAACTCCAGCCCGACCTGGTCCTCCTCGACCTCTACCTGCCGGACATGTTCGGCCTGGACGTCGTCCCCCGGCTGCGCACCGCAGGACACGACTGCGACGTCATGGTGATCAGCGCCGCCCGGGAGGCGGAGGCGGTCCGCGCCGCCGTCCGCCAGGGCGTCGTCGACTATCTGCTGAAACCCTTCGACGCCGAGGACCTCAGGGAACGGCTGGCGCGCTACCGCTCCCGGCGCGGCGACCTGGCCGCCGGGACGGTCCGCGGACAGGCCGACGTCGACCGGGCGCTCGGCCGGGTCGCGGCACCGGTGGCGGCGCCCACGCTCCCCAAGGGCATGAGCGTCGAGACGTCCGAACTCGTCGAACGCGCCCTGCGCGCGGCCGACGGCACCCTGTCCGCGGCCGAGTGCGCCACCCGGGTCGGCGTCTCCCGGGTGAGCGCCCGCCGCTATCTGGAACACCTCACCGTCACCGGCCGCGCGGAGGTCACCCTGCGGTACGGACAGGCGGGCCGGCCGGAGCGGCGCTACCACTGGCGGGTGCCGTAGGGGTGGACTCGGGGCGGCGTCGGCGGTCCCCGGCGTGCGGAGGGGCGCGGGCACCGCAGACTGGCCGTCGGCGTTTCCACCGATCAAGCAGACCGCCCGGAGGGCTGACCGCATGCACTATCTGATCCTGGGCCTCGTGAGCCTGTACGCCGGGCTGCGGGTGCTCGCGCTACGGCGCCGGATGCTCTCCGCGGTCACGGCCGGCGGGCCCGCCCCGAAGCCGATCCTGCGCCCGCCGGTGCTCGCCGCGATCGCCGCGGTCGTCGTCGTGGGCGGCGCCTTCCTGGTGGCCGGCGGGGCGCTCACGCTCGCCCAGGGAGGCTGAGCGCGGCGCCCGGGACCGCATGGCCCGCCCGGCATATTCACTGACGTGGGCATGTCTCGGGGGTGAGGTGGGTAAGGGACCGTCGGGAGGGGCGTCCTCCCGAACCGAGGCTCCGACGACGAGTCCCGATGCACCCAGGAGGGCGTCATGAACCGACAGACCCGCGTGCGTGTCATCCGCCGGCCGGCCACCCCTCGCGACATGCCGATCGACCGGCGCACCCCTTCGGGACGCCTGCTGCCGTACTGAGCCGCCGGCTGCGGGCTACCGCGCCAACGCCCCTAGCACGGACTCCAGTTGGCGCAGCGGCTCCGCCCCCACGATCCGCAGGACGACCGTGTCCGCGCCGGACGCCGCCAGGTCGGCGACGCGGTCCGCGGCCTGGGCCGGAGTGCCGGAGACGGTGAAGACCTCCTCCGGGGGCCGGCCCAGCCAGGCACCGTGACCCTCGACGTGCGGGCGCAGCGTCCGGGACACCTCGGCCGGGTCGTCCCCGGCGTGGGCGAAGGCGAACACCGTCAGGGAGTGCCCGGGGCCCGCGCCGCCCTTGGCGGTCAGCGCCCGGATCTCCGTCAGGTCCCGCGGACCGTGCCCCTCGGCGACCAGCGTGCCGTCGGCGACCCGCCCGGACAGTTCCAGCGACCGGGGGCGCACCACACCGGCGACGACGGGCGGGACTTCGGCGGGCGGATGCACCAACCGGACCCCGTCCAGGCGGACTTCACGCCCGGCAAGCTCCACCCGCTCGCCGCGCAGCAGCGACCGTACCGACGTGATCGTCTCCTCCAGGAGCGCCAGCGGGGAGCGGGGCGCGACGCCGACCTGGGCCATCCACTCCCGCACCCCGTGCCCGATGCCCGCCACCAGCCGGCCCGGGAACACCCGTGCGAGGGTGGCCAGTTCCATCGCCAGCAGCGCCGGGCTGCGCAGCGGGGCGGGCGCGATCCCGAGCCCCACCCGCAGCCGTTCCGTCGCGCCCAGGGCCACGGCCGCCGCCGACACCCCGCCGTTCCAGCCGAGGTCCTCCACCACCCACAGGTCGTCCACCCCGAGCGCCTCGGCCGCCCGCGCGAACGCGGGCAGCCCGGCCGGGTCCCGGTCGCGGTCGTACATCACGCCGATCCGTACGTTCGTCATACGGCGGAACCTAGCGGAACCGGCGGAACCTGTGCGGTCGCGTGGCGGGTCAGGTCGCCAGGGGGTCCAGGGCGAGGGCGGCGATCCGGCCCTCCAGCATGGCGCCCAGGCCCTGGGCGGCGCAGATGTCGGGGCGTTCGGCGATGTGCACCGGCATGCCGGTGGCCTGGCGGAGCATGTGGTCGAAGCCGGGCAGCAGCGCGGAGCCGCCGACCATCATGATGCCCCGGTCCGCGAGGTCGGCGACCAGGTCCGGCGGGCAGTCCCGCAGCACCCGGCCGATCCCGTCGAGGACCGCCGTCAGCGGGGTCTCGATGGCGTCCCGCACGGCCGCCGTGTCGACCTTGACCGAACGGGCCAGGCCCGTCGCCACGTCCCGGCCGTGGATCTCCGTGATCTGGGGGCCGTAGGGGCTCAGGCCGTTGCCGGACAGGGCGAGCTGGAGCGGCCGTACGGACTGGCTGGGGAGCATCAGCTCGTGCTCGTGCCGCAGGTGCTGCACGATCGCGTGGTCCACCGCCTCGCCGCCGACCGGGACGCGCTCGGCGGTCACGATCGAGCCCAGGGAGAGCACGGCGACCTGCGTCGCGGCCGCCCCGCACACCATGATCATGGTGGCTTCGGGCCGTTCCACGGGCAGTCCGCAGCCGACGGCGGCGGCGATCAGCGTGTCGACGAGTTCCACGCGCCGGGCGCCCAGGCCGACCAGCGTCTCGATCGCCGCGCGCTGCGCGAGCGGGTCGGCGTCGTGCGGGGTGCAGGCGGCGCCCCGCAGGAACGGCTTGCGGCGCAACTGGCGGCGGACCTTGTCGCCGAGCAGATGCCGCAGCATGCGCTGCGCCATGTCGATGTCGACGACCGTGCCGCCGGAGACCGGGCGCATCACCCGGATGTAGTGCGGGGTGCGGCCCGTCATCCGCTCCGCGAACTCGCCGACGGCGATCAGCGCGCCGGTGCGGGTGTTCACGGCGGCGACGGACGGCTGGTCCACGACCAGCCCGGCCCCCTTCACATACACCCGGGTCCGCGCCGCACCGAGGTCGACGGCGAAGTGGCAGCGGCGTAGCTGCTCCAGACTGGCGGTCATGGCAGGTCCTCCCGAGAGCGCAGACCGTGGGGGCCGCCGGGCGGGCGGGCCTCGTGTGCGTGGGGCCGCCTTGCGAGCGGCCTCCCTCGCATCGTGCGCGGGCGCGGTGCGGGCCGCCTTTTCAGGTGGGCCGGGCGGGGCGCGGCCGAACGGGGGTTCCTCCCACCGGGCCACCCGTCACAGGGCCGCCCGTGCTGCGCAGGCCACCCCTCACAGGGCCCGGGCCGCCTCCAACACAGGGGTGAGGGAGGGCACCGTCAGCTCGCAGCCCGCCTCGCGCAGCCGTTGCTCGATCGTGGGGTTGCGGGCCAGGCCCACGAACCGCAGGCCCACCTGCTGGGCGGCGGTCAGCTCGGCGACCGTGGAGCCGATCAGCACGGCGGTGCGGGCGGCCCCGCCCCCCGGCGGCAGCGCCCGCCGCAGACAGTCGGGGTGCGGCATCAGCCGGGTCAGGTCGGCGGCGCGGCCGTGCACCCCGGCCCGCAGCGGCATCAGGATCCCCTCCAGATACCGGTGGACGGCCGGTGCGCAGACGTCCGTGACGACACCGACCCGCCGTCCCGAGTGGTGCAGGGCGCGGACCAGCGCGGCGGAGCGGTGCGTGACCGGCGCGTCCGGTACGGCGAGCAGCTCCAGCTCGTCCAGCCGGTCCCGCAGCAGCGGGCCGAGCCGGTCGTGCGCGAAGGCCCGCAGCACGTCCAGCGGATGCACGAACAGCTCCCGCGCCGCACGCCGGTCGCCCGCCGCACGCCCGGCCAGGGCGTCCTCGGGGTTGCGGTGCTCGACCACGAGCGCCATCAGGTCCCGGGCCGCGTCCCGGGCGGCCGCCGCCGGGAACAGCCTGGTCAACGGCCCGTCGAAGCCGAGCAGTACGGTCTCGGCGTCGGCCAGCAGCTCCGACAGCGGGACGGCGGCGGGGCCGGGCCCCGGCCCGGGGACCTCGGGCGGCGGGGCGTGTTCCGGGGCGAGGGTGGCCGTGCAGATCACCTCGACGCCCGGCACCGGCCAGCGGCCGAGCTGGGAGTTCAGGGCCCGTTGCGCACCGGCGGGACGGCGCGGGGAGTGGTGCCGGGTGATCCGCGGACCGGACGCCGCCAGATGGTCCAGCAGCCGCGCCCGTACGTCGGTGACCTCGGCCCGTACGAACGCCACCGGGTCGGTGACCCGCCAGGTCAGCGCCACGGCCGCGGTGAACGTGCCCTTGCCCGAACTGGGCAGCGGCAGATGGTGCAGCGTGTGCCGGGGGGTGAGGTCGACCTCGTAGTAGCTGGCGGGGCGGCGCGGGCCCCCGCCGTACGGCGCCGCCGGGTCGAGGAGCGCCGGCGGGACACCCGGCCGGGTGTGCACGACCGCCGTCCGGCCGGGCGCGGGGACGCCGAGCTGCCGCAGATCACGGGTGATGAGCGGGCCCCGGACCAGGTCACGGGGCTCCTCGGCCGGGGGCAGCGGGCAGTACCAGGCGACGGGCGGGGCGTCCGGGCCGTCGCCGTACACGGGATGGAAGCGGTGCGGCCCGGCGGCGGCGGAACTCCCGGCGAACTCCTCGAAGAGGGCGGGCGGGACGGTGAGGACGACGGGGGCGGGGTGGTCCGGCGGGGCGGCGCCGGTCGTCTCCCCGTCCCGGAACGTCACCCGCAGCCGAGGGGGGTCGGCCAGCTCGGCGAGCGGGCCGGGCAGCCAGCGCAGGGCCGCCGCGAGGAGCGGGAGGAGGTAGGCGTCGGGCGCGAACTCGACGGCGTACCCGTCCGGGCGGACCCGCATCTCGTACTGCTGCGCCGTCAGGGCACCCCGGGTGAGCACCTCGTGCACGGCGTATTCGAGGGTGATCCGGGACTCGGGGCGGGCGGTGAGGCCGTCGGTGGTCTCGATGAGGAGGGTGGGGGCCGCCGCGGGCGGGTGGTCGGCGGCGTGCCGCGCCTGGAGCCGGTCCCGGAGGTCCCGCAGCCGGGTGCGGGTCGCCTCGGCGGCGGGTCCGGGGACGCCGTCCAGGGGGTCGCCGTGGAAGAGGGCGAGGGCGTCGGCGGGGTCGGCCTCCTCGCAGGTGACGGCGTCGACGTCGATGCCGGGGGCGTGCAGGGCGTGGCCGTCGGACGGGGAGGCCAGGGTGCCGGGGCCGAGCAGCTCGGCCAGCTCCCTTGCCAGCAGGTCGACGCGGGCGGAGGACCCGGCCCCCGGCTTCTCCCAGAGGCCGTTGGCCAGTTGGGCGTAGGACATACGGCGGCCGGGGCGCTGGACCAGCATGCACAGCAGCGCCTGGGCCTCCGGGGAGGGGAGGGGCAGGGGCTGGTCGTCGCGTGTGATGCGCAGGGGGCCGAGCATGCGGATCACCAGGGGGCCGTGGTCGAGGCCCGTCAGCTCCGAGGTGCGTACGTCGCCGCGGTGGACCAGGGCACGCCGGGTCTCCGCGGGGACCCCGGGCAGGGTCCCGGCCAGCCGGTTCAGCAGACGGCGCAGGGCGTCCCGGTCGGCCTCGGGGGTCAGGTGCTCGGGCTTCTCGCCCAGGGCGAACCGGCTGAGGACGACGGTGCCGTCCGGGCGCAGCAGCAGGCCGTCACGGTCCTCCTGGCCGCGCACCAGCCCGTGCCGGTGCAGGGCGCGCAACCCGGCGTCGACACCGTCGGCCAGCCGGACGAACACCCCCACGGACACGCCCGGCCCGCTCCCGCCGAGCAGTTCGGTCAGGGTCACCCCGTGCACGAACTCCGCCACCAGGTAAGGGGTTTCGTTCTCGACGCCGTGGTCCAGGATCCGCACCACGTGCGGATCGTCGATGCCGGCCAGGGTCTCCGCCTCGCGCAGGAAACGCTCCTGCGGTGCCGGTTGGGCCGGGTACCGGTGGACGACCACTTGCTGACCGGTACGCACGTCCACCGCCCACCACATCCGCTGCCCCGGCCCCCGCCGCCCCAGCAGCCGGTACCGTCCCGCCACCAGCCCCGCGTCCGGTGCCGGTGTGCCGCCCAGGCGGCGGACCGTCTCCTCGCTCACCGTCGCGAACGCCGGGCCGGAGTGCGCGGTGCCCGTGCCGCCGCCGGGGGTCGCGCGGAACTCGCCCGCCGTCAGACCCGCGCGGGCGTCGATCAAGTGGCCCATGCGGTCAAGGAGTTCACGGGTGCGGCCGCGTGCCGTGCGGGGCAGGGTGCGCAGCAGGAGGTCGCGGACGCCGGGGCGGAAGTCGTAGGAGCCGGGCGGGCCCGGGACCGCCGTGAGCATGCCGCTCAGGATGACCTCGGCGAGATGCTGCGGACGCGGATCGCGTTCCACGGCCCGCTGCACGAGCCGCATCACCGGCACCGACGGCACGGCCAGCGCCAGATGCCCGGCGAGCCGGAACGCCTCCGGGGACGCCGTCGCCCGGAACCGCAGGACGAGGTCCTGGGCCGGCGGTACGACGGACGCCTCGGGCGGCACCGGCGCGGGCGTCACCGGCAGCCAGGCCGCCGCGCCCGGCACCTGACCGCCGCCCGGACTCGCCACCAGGGACGCCCAGTTGGCGAGCCACGGCGCCCCCGGCTCCAGGACGGGCAGCGGGACCGCGCCCCGGGGCGGCGGTGCCGTGTCGGTGTCGTAGGGGGTGAACGCCAGGGCGGACAGCGGGGCCGCCGCGCCGGGGGACAGCAGCAGGCCCGGTTCCGCGGGCAACGCCGTGGTGTCCCACAGATGTTCGGGCAGCGGCTGGACGACGGCCAGCGGCATCCGGGACGCCCAGTGCCGCAGGGTGCGGTACCAGCGGGCGCCCGCCGGGCCCGCGTGCCACTGCGGGCCCGTGCAGTCGCTGACGACGAGGGTGACGGTACGGCCGTCTCCCGGGTCGGGGACGTGCCGGGCGAGGCCGTCGGGGGTCGCGGTGTGCAGGGTGACCGTGCGGAAGACGCCCGACTGGGCCAGCACGGTGTGCAGTTCGCGCACCAGGGGCCGCCAGACCGGCATGGTCGGGCCGGTGTCGTGCACCAGGCTGAGCCGCAGCCAGCGGTCCCGGGCGGGGCGGAACACCGGTAGCCAGACGTCCGGGTGGGCGTCGAGGCGGGCGATGCGGTCGGCGGTGGCCCGGTCGTCCAGCAGCCGGGTGCGCGGCGCGGGCACCGTGCGCTTGAGGGGGCGCAGGGCCCGCTGGAGGGCGAGCGGGCGGGGGAGCATCGGGGGTGCGGGCGCGAGGAGGGGGGAGGGGGAGCCCTGGTCGCCGCCCGTCCCCTGCGCCGTTCCGGGATGTCCGGTGGGCGGGGTGGGGAGGTGGAGGGGGACGCGGTCGCCGGGGGTGGGGTCGGCGGCGGGGTCGGCGGGCGTCGGCGTCGGGTTCCGGGGTGCCGGGGGCGGGGTCGGGGCAGGGGCCGCCGGTAATGCCTCCGCCGTCGCCGCCGCACGGGTCTGCGGAGGGACCGCCGCCCCGGTGTCCAACCGCCCCGCCAGCCACAGCAGTTCGGCCAGTTCGCGGGCCGTCGGCGCGGTGTCCGTCGCGGCGGTCAGGAGTGCCGTCAGCCGTTCGAGGGCGGCGCTGTCGCCGTCCCGTCTCCCCTCCGTCGTCATCAGAAGCCGTCGCCGTCCGCCGTCGCGCTGAGGTACGGCATGAGCTGCTCGGCCAGCGCGTCGCGCGAGTCCGCGTCGAGGCCGGCCACACCGGTGAGGTAGAGGGCGTTGAGGAGCTGGTCGGTGGCGAGTTCGCCGTCGGCGGCACGGGCCAGGAAGCGGTTGATCAGGTGCTCCGCCTCGCCCGCCGGGGTGTCGAGGTGGGCGCGCACGATGTCGGTGAGCTGCTCGCGGTCCGGGCGGCGCAGCTTCAGCCGGACGCAGCGGCGCAGGAAGGCGGGCGGGAACTCGCGCTCGCCGTTGCTGGTGAGGACGACGAACGGGAAGGCGCGGCAGCGGACCCGGCCCCGGGTGACGGTGACCGGGGCGTCGGTGCCGTCGGCGAGCACCTCGGCGGTGGTGCCGTCGGCCGAGTGGCGGGCGGCGCGCATCAGTTCGGGGATCTCGTACTGGCCCTCCTCCAGCACGTTCAGCAGGTCGTTGGGCAGGTCGAGGTCGCTCTTGTCGATCTCGTCGACGAGGAGGACGCGCGGGCGTTCGTAGGGGAGCAGGGCGGTGCCGAGCGGGCCGAGGTGCAGATGGTCCTCGACGCCGTCGCCGCCCCGTACGCCCGCGCCGCCCCTGCCCGCGCCCGTGCCGGGGGCCGCCGCGCCGGTCCGGGCGCTCTGCCGGGCCGCGTAGAGCCGGGACAGCGGGTCGTACTGGTAGAGCCCGTCGGCCAGGGCGGAGCGGCTGGTGATGTTCCAGCGCAGGACCGGGCCGAGCCGCAGCTCGCGGGCGACCGCGTAGGCGAGGGAGGACTTGCCGGTGCCGGGCGGGCCGGTGACCAGCAGCGGGCGGCGCAGCACCAGCGCCGCGTTGACCAACTGCACGCTCTCCGGGGTCGCCACATAGGTCCGGGCGCGGTGGACGCGGTCGGGGGAGACGGCGGCCTCGTCGTCGGTGTCCCCGGGCGGCGGCAGCACGGGCTCGCCGTCGAACGCCCGCCAGGGCGGCGGCGGGGGCAGTCGGTCGATGCCGTCGTGGGGCTCGCTGTCGCTGTTGCCGGTGTAGACGGACCAGTCGGGCATGGTTCTCCGGGGTCGGGGGCGGTCGTGTGCGGGGCGGAGCGGGCGGATCAGGTCACCGGCGAGCGGGGCAGGGCGCCGTCGCGGCCGTGGGGGTCGGTGAAGACGCGCGGGTCGTCCCACAGGAGCTGGATGTCCCGCGCCCAGTGGCCCTCCTCCGCGTCGGCCTCCTCGCGCAACGCCAGGACGGCGCGCGGGAGTTCGGCGGGCGGGACACCGGACACGCAGGCGTCCAGCTCGTCCAGGAACGACTTGCCCGCACAGCCGTCCCCGCCCGCGCACGCCTCCTCGGCACCGGCGGCGCAGCCGCCCCGGGACCAGACGACCAGCGGCGCGGGCGCGGTGAGCGTGGTGTCGAAGTGCGGCCGGGTGCGCGGCGCGGCCGGGGCGGTGGCGAACCCCGCGAGACACGCCTCGGCCCGCCGCAGCCGCATCCGCAGCCGGGGCGGTTCCTCGGCGCTGCCGCACTCGACGCGCAGGATCCGGGCGCCCGGCACCGCGTCCAGTTGCCGCCAGGCGCGGGTCAGTTGATGCCGTGCACCGGCCCGGCGCCGCGCCTGGTCGGTGACGACGAGCGGGTAGACCGAGCCGAGCGGTGTGTCATCGTCGGGCGCGCTGGCCCAGCGGTCGACGGGCAGGTCGATCCAGTCGCGGGGCAGCGCGAAGGCGATCAACTCGTCGGATCCCGGCGTCAGATAGCGGAAGGCGGCCTCGATCCGGTCCTGGACGTAGGCGCGCAGCCGGGAGCGGGGCACGGTGTCGGAGCCGACCGGATGGCGGCGGCCGCCGCTGTACGCCGACACCTCGACGCGGACCTGTTCGTCGCCCGCGCCGCTGTGCTGGAGGTCGACGAGGATCGGCGACCAGTCCGGTGCCCCCGCGGGCTCCTCGGCCGGGCCCGGCCCCTCGGCGGCCGCCCGGACCAGCTCCTCCAGCCGGTCCGCGAACCTCGCGACGGTGGCCGCCGCGTCCGCCCCGTCGATCTCGCAGAGCACGAACAGCGCCGCCGACCACAGCGAGTCGAAGCCCTCCTCGGGCGCGGGCGGGTCCAGCGGCGCGGCGGCGGCGCCGTAGAGCCGTACGGGGTCGCAGTCCAGGCCGGCGCGGACCGCGCGTTCGACCAGGCCGCGCAGCCGGGCGCGGTCGGCCGAGCGGTGGTCGGAGGTGGGTACCAGGCCCTCCAGACCGGGCCAGTGCCGGGCCATGACCTCGGTCGGCATCATCCGCCCGTCGGCCACCCCGGGGTCACCGGCCGCCGCCGTCACCATGCCGACCACCTCGCCGGTGTCGACCAGGGTCACGGCGGCGCCGCTGAACCCCGGCGCGAGGGTGCGGCCGCCGGGCTGCCACGCCTCCAACTGGATCCACTCGCGGTTGAGCAACTGCGTGGCGGTGATGCGGTATTCGGCGAGCGTGCCCTCGTCGAAGCCGACCGGGAAGCCGTACACCAGGAGTTTGCGGGGCCGGTCGTGCCGGTCGGTGTGCGCCGCGTCGACGGGCGCGAGCGCGGCCGGGGCGATCGGCAGGTCGTGGTCCAGCTCCAGGACGGCGAGGTCGCCCGGGTCGGTGACCCCGCCGCGCCAGCCGCCGTCGGCGACCACCCGGGCGGGCACGGCGGCGCAGTCCGGGCGCTCGGGGAAGGTGACCGTCAGCGCGCCGGGCGGGCCCTCGCTCACCACATGGGCGCAGGTCAGCACCTTGCGCGGGGTCACCAGGAAGCCGGCTCCGACGACCCGTCCCGCGGACTCGATCCGGGCGTGCCACTCGGCGCTCCTCATGACGCGACGACGGCGTCCGGCCCCTGATCGGCGGGTGGCGCGGCCGGGCCGCCGGGCGGCGACCAGGTCAGCCGTACGACGAGGTGCCCCTCGGCCGTTCCCTTGGCGATGACCGCG
Organism: Streptomyces sp. CAI-85; assembly: GCF_013363615.1. NCBI lineage: Bacteria > Bacillati > Actinomycetota > Actinomycetes > Kitasatosporales > Streptomycetaceae > Streptomyces > Streptomyces sp. CAI-85. Next base: position 27,350 of record NZ_JAANNX010000016.1, read on the forward strand.
CCCGTCTCCGCCGTGAGCTTCACCCCGAACTCGATCTCCACGCCGTCGGGCCGCAGCGAGCCGTCGCGGAACACCCGCAGCGCGGACTCGGCGGCCGTGCGCACACCTTCGAGGGCGCCCTCGAAGGTGCGGGTCGCCCGGACCGTGCCGTCGCGGGAGACCAGCCGGGAGCCGGGACGGCCCTCCGGGGCCGCCTCCACGGACACCACGGCCCCGCTGTCGGTCGTGAACTCCACCAGTCCTTCCACCGTTCCCCCGTCGTCCTCTCCGTGCGGTGCCGCGACTCACCGTGCACCGGTCCTGCGGCTCTGTGCATCCCCATTGTTACGGGGTCCGCCCGTCCCGTGTCCTGATCAGCCCCAGTTCGGCCACGTCCTGTGGCCGGATCCGCAGTTGACCGGCGGTCTCCGGCACCCGCGCCGGGGGGCGTTTGAGGATGGCGGTGGCGAGTTCGGGGGCGATGACGGAGAAGTAGCTGTCCGGCACCGCCCAGGTGCGGCCGGGCGCGGCGAGCGCCAGTGCGCCCCCGGAGCCGCCCTCGCCGATCACCAGGGTGGTCAGCGGGGTCCGGGCGGTGGCGACCGCGCCGAACAGCTCCGCGATGGCCGCGCCCGCCCCCTGCCGTTCGGCCGCCGCGTCGTTGGCGGCGCCCGGGGTGTCCACCAGGGTCAGCACCGGGATGCCCAGCCGGTCCGCGAGCCGGATCAGCCGGGTGGCCGTGCGGTATCCGGCGGGCCGGGTCGCGGCCCCGGTCTGCGCGGCGAACGCGACGGTACGGCCCCGGTGTTCGCCGAATCCGCACAGCATCCCGTCGGGGTCGGTGCCCCCGCACCGGTCCCCGGAGATCGCCAGCCGGTACGTGAAGTAGGCGTCCAGATACCGCGCGGCCCGCGGCCGGTCGGCCGCCCGAGCCCGCCGCACGGCGTCCCAGCCGGAGGCGGGGAGGCCCGCGACCGTCCCCAACGCCTCGGGAACGGGCGCGGGTTCGGGCGACGACGCGTCCGTCCCGCCCGTGAGCAGGCGCAGCCACCCGCCGAGCGTGCGGCGCAGCTCCCCCGGCGGTACGACCGCGTCCGCCGAGCCCGCCGCGACCTGGGCCTCGGCGGTGTACGCGGCCGGGTCGGCGTCCGGTGGGCGGACCCGGGAGCCGGCGAAGCCGACCTGGGCGCCGGGGAGGGCGAGGACGATGTCGGCGCCGGCGCCGAGGGTGGCCCAGCCGCCGCCGGTCGTCGGGTCCCGCAGGACCGCGATCTGGGGCAGCCCCGCCTCCCGGGTGAGCGCCGACTGCCGGGCCACCCGCTGGAGTTGGGTGAGCGCGACCATGCCCTCCTGCATCCGGCTGCCGCCCGTCGCCACCAACGGAACGACCGGCAGCCGGTGTTCACGGGCGTGCGTGAAGGCCGCCTCCAGCCGGTCGCCGGTACGCTCGCCCAGCGAGCCGCCGAGATAGCCGAACTCGAAGGCGATCAGGACGGCCCGGGTGCCCTCGACGGCCGCGGTGCCGCAGACCACGGACTCCGACTCGCCGGTGCGCTCGGCGGCACGGGCGCGGGAGGCGTCGTAACCGGGCCAGCGGAGGGGGCCGTCGGAGGCGGAGTCCCTGTGCGGATACGGGAGTTCGGTGAACGTGCCGGTGTCGGCGACCAGGGTCAGGATCTCGCGGGCGCTCGCGCGGCCGGTCATGAGGGCAGCGCCCGCTTCATGATCTTCCCCATGTCGTTGCGGGGCAGCGCGTCGAGATGGCGGACCACACGGGGGCGCTTGTGCGGGGCGAGCCGTCGGGCGACATGGTCCGCCAACTCGGCCGTACCGGGCGGTGCTTGCGGATCCACCGGTACCACCCACGCCACGATCCGCTCCCCGAGGTCGTCGTCGGGCTCCCCGGTGACGGCGGCCTCGCGCACCCCCGGATGCTCCAGCAGGGCGTTCTCGATCTCCCCGGCCCCGATCTTGTAACCGCCGCTCTTGATGAGGTCGGTGGCCTTGCGGCCGACGATCCGCACCTGGCCGTCCGGGTCGCGCACCGCCACGTCCCCGGTGCGGAACCAGCCGTCGGCGGTGAACGCGGCGGCGGTCGCGTCGGGCCGGTTGAGGTACTCGGTGAACAGGTTCGGGCCGCGCACCTGGATCTCCCCGACGCTCTCCCCGTCGAGCGCGGTGACGAGCGAGCCGTCCTCCTCCACCAGCCGCAGCTCCACACCCGGCAGCGGCACGCCGACCGTGCCCGGACGGGCCTCGCCGTCGGCGCGCGCGGCGGTGTTCATCAGGGTCTCCGTCATGCCGTACCGCTCGATCACCCGCCGCCCCGTGGCCGCCGCGATCCGCTCGTGGTCGTGGACGGGCAGCGCGGCCGAGCCGGACACCAGCAGCCGCGCCCCGGCGAGCGCCTTCACCAGTTCCGGTTCCTCCGGGAGCGCCTCGGCGATCCGGTGGTACATCGTCGGCACCCCGAACAGCATGGTCGCGCCCGAGTTCAGCTCGCGGGCGACGCCCTCGGTGGAGAACCGCCCGAGGTGCCGTGCCGACCCGCCCCGGCGCAGCGGGCCGAGGATACCCAGCACCAGCCCGTGCACATGGAACAGGGGCAGCCCGTGCACGAGGACGTCGTCGCCGGTCCACCGCCAGGCGTCGGCGAGCGCGTCCAGGGTGGTGGCGACGGCCCGGCGCGGGATGACGGCGCCCTTGGGCGGGCCCGTGGTGCCGGAGGTGTAGACGACGAGGGCGGGGGCCTCGTCGTCCACGGGAGCCGGGCCGGGTGCCCCGGATCCGCGCCCATCAGCATCGACGTCGATCCGCTCCAACCCGCCCAGCGCCTCCGGCAGTTCGTCCCCCGGCGCCGCCAGCACCAGCGCCGGGGCACTGTCGGACAGGATGTGCGCGAGTTCCTTCTCGCCCGACTTCGGGTTGAGCGGTACGGCCGCCGCCCCCGCGTGCAGGGCGCCCACCACCGCGACGGCGGTCTCCAGCGAGGGCGTCGCCCACACCGCGACCCGCCCCGCTCCCCGGTCCCGCAGCCGCGCCCCGAGGGCCCCGGCCGCCGCCGCGAGCCGGGCGTACGTCACGGAACGCGGGCCGAACCGCAGCGCGACCCGGTCGGACGGATCATCGGCCAGGGCCGGGAAGAGAGAGGACACGTGGGTACTCCTGAGAGTCGGTCGACGGCGACGTGGGCCTTCCTACCCTGCCTCCTCCCCGCTCACCGCCTCGACCACGTCCGCCACGACACAGCTCACATTGTCCGGACCGCCGGCCTCGTTCGCCGCGTCGATCAGGGCGGTGACCGCGGTGGCGGGGTCGGGGGCGGCGGCGAGCAGGGCGCGGAGGGTGTCCTCGGGGAGGGTCTGCGACAGCCCGTCGGAGCAGAGCAGATAGCGGTCGCCGAGCCTGGCCTCGTGCAGCCGCAGATCGTAGGACCTGCCCGCGCCGCCCGCGCTGCCCGCGCCGCCCGTGCCCGCCTCCGGGGCCCCGGTGAGCGCCTTGAGCAGCAGGGTCCGCTGCGGATGGGTCTCGGCCTCCTCCGGGGTCAGCCGCCCCTCGTCGACGAGCGACTGGACGAGCGTGTGGTCGTGGGTGACCCGGAACAGCGCGCCGTCGCGCAGCAGGTACGCCCGGGTGTCGCCGATGTGCACGAGCGCGAGCTGCGATCCGGTCCACAGCAGGGCGGTGAGCGTGGTGCCGACCTCGTCGGAGCCGTCCGCGACGTCCCGTACGGCGTCCGTCGCCGCGCGGACCGCGTCCTCCAGCAGGTTGAGCACGCCGCCGGCCGGGGGCGCCTCGGTGTCGAGGAACCGCAGGGCCTCGACGGCGGCGCTGCTCGCGGGCCCGCCCGCCGGGCCGAACCCGTCGGCGACGGCGAGCAGCCGGCCGCCCGCGTAGGCGGTGTCCTGGTTGACGGGCCGGACCCGGCCCCGGTCGGAGTGGGCGCTGTGGCGGAGTGTGAGCATGGTGGTGGGTTCCCTTTCCGTGGTGCCGGACAGTTGGTCGACCAGGAACAGGGCCAGATCCCGCCGGGCCGCCGTCTCCGCCTCCACCCGTGCCCAGTAGGCGCGGATCTCGCGGGCGGCGTCGGCCGGGTCGGTGAGCGCGCAGACCTCACGGATGCGGGCCAGGGGCATCCCGAGCCGCCGCAGCCACGCCACCAGCCGAGCCTGTTCGAGCTGCTCGACCGCGTAGTGGCGGTAGCCGGTGTCCGGGTCCACCCGGGCGGGGCGCAGCAGGTCCAGTTCGTCGTAGAGGCGCAGGGCCTTCGGGGACAGCCGGGCGGCGCGGGCGAAGGCGCCGATCGTGAGCATCCGCATGGGTACCCCGTTCCTTTCTCGTTTCCGGGACCGATGCTGCGGCTTCACCGAAGGGGAAGGTCAAGCGACCGGAGCGGGGGCCGGTGCCGGGGCCGCGACCGGGGTGGGCCGGGGCCGGTAGTGGCGCCCCTTGTTAGCCTGCCGGTGATCGGACAGTCGTACGAACTGGAGCCCGCCGTGCCCCGCATCGCTCTCGTCACCTGCCGGCCGGGACCCGAGGTGGCCGCCGACCGCGATCTGCCGGTGCTGGAGGCGGCGCTGCGTGCGGCGGGGGCGGACGCGCGGGCCGTGGCGTGGGACGAGCCGGGCACCGACTGGGCCGCCTTCGATCTCGCGGTGATCCGTTCGACCTGGGACTACAGTTGGCGGGCCGCCGAGTTCCTGGCCTGGGCGCGGGAGACCGCCGCGGTGACCCGGCTGGCCAATCCGGCCGAGGTGGTGGCGTGGAACGCCGACAAGCGGTACCTCGGCGAGCTGGCGGCGGCCGGGGTGCCGACCGTGCCGACGGCCTATCTGGCGCCGGGGGAGGCCGTGGCGCTGCCCGAGGGCCGGGAGTTCGTGGTCAAGCCGACGTCCGGCGCGGGCGCGCGCTTCGCCGCTCGCTACACGCCGGACGAGCACGGCACCGCCGTACGGCAGCTCGCGCGCATGCACGCGGAGGGCTTCACGGCGATGGTGCAGCCCTATGTGAAGGGCATCGACAGCGGCGGGGAGCGGGCGCTCCAGTTCTTCGGGGGCCGGCTTCTGCACGCCAGCCGCAAGGGGCCGGTGCTCGCCCCCGGCACGCCGTACGACGCGCGCAAGGTGGCCCACCCGGACCTCACCCGCCATCGCCCGACGGCCGATGAACTGGACGTCGCGGAGGGGGCGTTGGCGACCGCCCTCGCCGCCGTCCCGGTCGCCGCGCAGGAGTTGCTGTACGCGCGCGTGGACCTGGTGGACGACGAGGACGGCCGCCCGCAGGTGATGGAACTGGAACTGGTCGAACCGAACCTGTTCCTGTTCCTTCACCCGGAGTCGGTGGCCGGGGTGGTCGAGGGGATCCTCGCCACCGCCTGAGCTGGAGTCAGTACCCCCCGCCGTACGGCCCGTGCCCGTGCCCGTGCCCGTGCCCGTACGGCGATTCGTCCCGCGACCCGTCGTTCACCGAGACCCGCTGGAGCAGGCCCCAGGTGAACTCGGCCGTCGCCTCCCGCTGTTCGCCGTTGCCGTCCGGGGCGGTGAAGGCGAGGCCCCAGCGGGTGGGGGCGGTGCCCTCCAGGGGGCGGGCGGGGGCGAAGGCGCGGGCGACCTCGTCCACCGTGCAGGACCAGGGGGTGAGGTCGTCGAGGGTGTGCAGGTCGGGGGCCTTGGCGCCGGGGGCGCGCACCAGCCACTCGTTGGCCACGGACCGGTTGCCGGTGACCAGCACCTCGAAGCGCAGGTCGGGCCAGAGCGGGAGCGGCCAGAGCCACGCCTCGCAGTCGAGGTCGCCGATCCGGCGGGGGGTGCGGGACTCGGGTTCGCCGAGGACCGAGTGGTAGCGGGGCAGGGCGCCCCGGGCGTGCGGTGAGTGGATCATGGCCTGCCAGCGCTTGCTGGCCTCGCGTGCCTGTGCGAGGGTGACGCCGAGTCGATGACGTGCGTCCTCGACCAGGTCGTGGTTGTGATCGGCCATCCGGCGCAGCATGACCAGTTGGAAGTCGAGCGCCGTGAACGAGCCGGTGAGGCGTTTCTGGGTCGGCATGCGTCCCATCCTGGCGTACCGCGCGTTTCCCGACCATTGCCCGGTGCGGGCCGATGTGACTAGCCTGTGTTCGTCATGCCGATCGCCTGTTGATATTTCGAACACAGGCCGACGAACAGGGAGGGGGCCGGTCGTGGGACGTCTTGTGCCAGCCGTGACCCGGGCTCTCGACATTCTCGAGCTCTTCCTCGACGGGGACGGGACGCTCTCCGCCCCCGACATAGTGCGCCGACTGCAACTTCCGCGCACCACCGTGCACGAGCTGGTCACCACGCTCGCCGCCCGCTCCTACATCGTCCCGCTGCCCGGGCAGCCCGGACGCTACCGTCTCGGCGTCCGCCCGTACCAGCTCGGCAGCCGGTACGCGGAGCAGCTCGACCTCGCCGCCGAGGGTCAGCATGTCGCCCGCAGTGTCGCCGAGACGTGTGACGAGACGGTCCACGTGGCGATCCTGGAGGGCACCGACGTCATCTACATCGCCAAGGTCGACTCCACGCACGCGGTGCGGATGGTGTCGGCCGCCGGGCGCCGGCTGCCGGCCCACTGCACCTCCGTCGGCAAGATGCTGCTCGCCTCCCTCCCCGAGCCGGAGCTGGCCGCGCGCATCCCCGACGACGCCGAGCTGGTCCGGATGACGCCGAACAGCATCACCGAACCGGCCGTGCTGCGCGAGGCGTTGGCGGAGATCCGGGAGCGCGGGATCGCCGTCGAGAGCCGGGAGTCCAACCCGGACGTGAGCTGTGTCGCCGCGCCGGTCCGGGACCGCACCGGGCAGGTCGTGGCCGCGCTGTCCATCTCGGTGCCCATGATCCGCTGGAGCGAGGCGCGCCGGGCCGAGCTGGAGCAGCTCGCGGCCAAGGGCGCGGCGGAGCTGTCCGAGCTGCTGGGGCACCGGAGCGTGGCGTGACGACGACGTCCTTCGAGGTGGCGGTCCGGGCCGAGGCGACGCTCGGCGAGGGGCCGACCTGGGACGCGGCGGCCGGGCGGCTGCTGTGGATCGACATCCTCGGCTCCCGTGTGCACGGCTACGACCCGGCGACCGGGCGGCGCACGGTCCGGGTGACCGGCCAGCACGTGGGCGCGGTCAAGCCCCGCGCGGGCGGCGGCCTGGTGCTGAACCTGCGGGACGGCGTGGGGCTCCTCGACCCGGACGACACCTTCCGCTGGCTGCACCGCGAGCCGGTCCCGGGGCGCCGCGCGAACGACGCCGCCGTGGCCCCCGACGGCACGCTGTGGGCCGGCACCATGCGCTACGACGAGGCCCCCGGGGGCGGCACGCTGACCCGCTACGGCGCGGACGGCCCCGTCGAGACCGTCCTCGACGACGTGACGGTCAGCAACGGCACGGGCTGGAGCCCGGACGGCACGCGCATGTACTACATCGACTCGCCCACCCGCCGCGTCGACGTGTTCGACGTCGACCCCGCGGACGGCCGGGTGTCGCACCGCCGCCCCTTCGCCGAGATCGAGGAGGGCGCGGGCTTCCCCGACGGCCTCACGGTCGACGCGGACGGCTGCGTCTGGGTCGCCCTCTGGGACGGCGCGGCGATCCGCCGCCACACCCCGGACGGCACGCTCGACCGCACGATCCCCCTGCCCACCCCCCGCATCACGGCCTGCACCTTCGGCGGCCCCACCCTGACCGACCTGTACGTCACGACAGCCCGAGTGGGCCTCGACTCCCCCCACCCCCTGGCGGGTTCCCTCCTGGTGATCCCGAACGCGGGCCGGGGCCTGCCTCAAGCACCCTTCGCAGGCTGACGGCCCACCCGGCCCGGTGGGCCGTTCAAGTGGCCGGTGCCGACGCTCAGGTGGCGACGCGTGCGTCCTCGTCCGGCGCCGCCGCCACCCGGGCCTGGACCCTACGGACGTCCTCGCCGCGCCGCAGTTCCCGGGAGACCGCCCCGATCTCCCGCAGCAGGTTCGTGGTGTCCGGGTCGGTGCTGCGGCGGGGGGTGCCGCGGGTGTCCACGGCGGCCAGGATGGTCACCGCCGCGGCCAGGGCCTTCGCCCGGGGGGCCGGGAAGCCGAGGCCGACGGCCGCCTCGTAGGAGCGTCGGCGCAGGTCCTCGTCGATGAAGCGGGCCAGGGACAGCAGGGTGTCCCGGATGAACGTCTCCCGCCGGATCAGCCGGAGTTCGGCGCTGGCGCGCAGCACGAACGGCACGCCGCGCCCGCTGACCGACCGCATCAGCAGATACAGCGGCCGCAGCTCGTACAGCGCCAGCCGGACCCGGCAGCGGTCGTGCAGATACTGGCCGGCGTGCGGCAGGATGAAGCCCACCGCCACCAGGATCGCCGCCAGACAGGCCAGCGGCGGCGCGACGGCCGTGCTCAGCCAGTCGAGGTCCCGGTCGTTCCAGCGGGCCACCAGCGCCGTCAGCTTGGCCGCGTCGAAGGCCAACTGGAGCGCGTAGCCCACCCCGAGGAACTTCAGCCCCCAGCGCAGCCAGGCGTCGAGCCCGTCGGTGCGGATCCAGTTCCAGATCAGGTAGTTGGTGATCAGGCTGGAGTTGGTGTGCGCGAGCAGATACAGCAGGATCAGCTCGCGCATGTACGGCGTGTTGGCGTAGTACGTGTCGATGTCCCGCAGCCGCTCCACGGGCACGTCCGCGAGGGCGAACAGCACCCACAGCGCCGCGATCACCCCGGAGTACCCGATGATCACCCAGCGCATCGCGCGCCGGGTGCGGGCCGAGCGGTCGGACAGACCGTTGCGCCAGGTGATGATCAGCAGCAGACAGGCCCCGCCGAACGCGGTCAGCAGCGAATACACCCACGGCGCCGAGATGTTGGGCACCCCGGTGAGCCGGTTGACCCCGGCGATCGTCGACGGCGCCACGAACACGAACACCGCCAGCGCGAGCAGCAGCAGGCCGCCCACCGCCCGCAGCATCGGGTCCTTCCACAGCCGGATGATGCTCGGCAGCTTGATGGCCAGCGCGGCGGCCAGGATCCCGGCGGGGATCCACCAGAACGACGGATAGAACTCGTTGACGAACCCCGCCGGGCTCAGCGCGAGTCCCGTCATCGCCGCGCCCCGCCCCCGCGTCCCCGGTACCCCAGGGACCGCTGCACGGGCGCCAGCGGCTCGTCCGCGCCCGCACCCGGAAGACGGCCGCCGGGACCGCCCGCCGCGCCGGTCAGCAGCGGCCGGAACGCGGCCGCCAGCCGGTGCCCGAACTCGTCGGCCTCCGCCTCGTCCCGCTCCCGGGAGCCGTCACGCGCGGCCACCGCGAGGGCCGCCTGCGGCCAGCCCGGCCGGTCGGACAGCGCGTCGGCGGCCGCCGAGCCCACCGAGTGGTGATGGGCGTGCCCGGCGTGCAGATGCCACAACTCATGTCCCAGTATGACCAGTTGCTGCACGGCCTCGGCCCGCTCCTCCACGATCACCAGATCGAAGTCATGGAACTCCAGCCACAGCCCGGTGACCTCGATCTCGTCGGGGAACCGCTCGAAACGCAGTTCCACCCGACGCCCGCCGCGCCGCGCGCTCATCTCGTCGCACAGTGCCACGCACAACTCCCTTACCCCGGTGGGCGGGTGAGGCCGTGCGCGCAGGGCCGTGATCAGCTCCGAGGCGAGGTCGCGCATGCCGGAGACGGCACGACGGCGGAGCAGGGCCGAGGCGACCCGGGCCGCCTTCCTCCGCGCGCCCGCGATGTCCATCGCACCCCCTCACCTTCCCGCGTCGCTGCGAGCTGCCGTTCGAGACTACGCGGGCGGACGTGTCCGCGTCACGCGAAGCCCGGACCCCGAGGGCCCGTCGCCCTCTTGACGCGCGCCACGACGGATCCTACGGTCACGTTCGAAGTCGCGAGCGCCATCCGAAATACCGAACAGCGAACACCGAGCAACGAGCAACGAACACCGGGAACCAGGCAGATGCGGGAGACGCCCATGCGAACCGCCCGGCTCACCCTCGACCCCGCCTTCACCGTCGGCCGGGTCAGCCCCCGTCTCTACGGCTCCTTCGTCGAGCACCTCGGCCGCTGCGTCCACACCGGCATCCATGAACCCGGCCACCCCGCCGCGGACGCCGACGGCCTGCGCACCGACGTCCTCGACCTGGTCCGCGAACTCGGTGTCACCACGATCCGCTACCCGGGCGGCAACTTCGTCTCCGGTTACCGGTGGGAGGACTCCGTCGGCCCCAAGGACGAGCGCCCCCGCCGCCTCGACCTCGCCTGGCACTCGACGGAGACCAACCGCTTCGGCCTCTCCGAGTACATCGCCTTCCTGCGCAAGCTCGGCCCGGCGGCCGAACCCATGCTCGCCGTCAACCTCGGCACCCGAGGCGTCGCCGAGGCCCTCGCCCTCCAGGAGTACGCCAACCACCCCGCCGGCACCGCCCTGTCCGACCTGCGGATCGCGCACGGCGACAAGGAACCCTTCGGGATCGGACTCTGGTGCCTGGGCAACGAGATGGACGGCCCCTGGCAGACCGGCCACAAGACCGCCGCCGAGTACGGCCGCCTCGCCGCCGAGACGGCCCGCGCGATGCGCCAGATGGACCCGTCCGTCGAACTCGTCGCCTGCGGCAGCTCCAACCAGGCCATGCCGACCTTCGCCGCCTGGGAGGCCACGGTCCTCGCCGAGACCTACGACCTCGTCGACCACGTCTCCCTGCACGCCTACTACGAGCCGCACGACGGCGACCTCGACTCCTTCCTCGCCTCGGCCGTCGACATGGAGTCCTTCATCGAGAACGTCGTCGCCACCTGCGACCACGTGGGCGCCCGCCTCAAGTCGAAGAAGCGGATCAGCCTCTCCTTCGACGAGTGGAACGTCTGGTACATGTCCCGCCGGCAGCAGCAGGAACGCGCCGCCGACCCCGCCGACTGGCCGGAGGCCCCGCGCCTCCTGGAGGACAACTACAGCGTCCTGGACGCCGTCGTGTTCGGCTCGCTCCTCATCGCCCTGCTGCGCCACGCCGACCGCGTCACGGTCGCCTGCCTCGCCCAGCTCGTCAACGTCATCGCGCCGATCATGACCGAGCCCGGCGGCCCGGCCTGGCGGCAGACCACGTTCCACCCCTTCGCCCAGGCGTCCCGGTACGGCCGCGGCGAGGTCCTCGACGTCCGGGTGGACTCCCCGACGTACACGACCGCGAAGTACGGCGAGACGGACCTCCTGCACGCCACCGCCGTCCGCGCCGACGACGGCTCGGTCACCGTCTTCGCCGTGAACCGCGACCGCACCGCACCGCTGCCGCTGGAGGTGACCCTGAACGGCCTCGGCCCGACCGAGGTGGTCGAGCACAGCGCCCTCGCCGACGCCGACCCGGACGCCCGCAACACGCTCGCCGAGCCCGACCGGGTCGTCCCGCACCGGGTGACCGGCACCACCCTGGCCGGCGGACGGCTCACCGCGACCCTCGAACCCCTCTCCTGGAACGTCATCCGGCTGGCCCGACCCGCGACCTGACCCGCCCCTGACCCACAATGGGCGCATGAGGATCTCGGCACGGGCGGACTACGCGGTACGGGCGGTACTGGAGCTTGCCGTACGGCACTCCGACGACGCCCCGGTCAAGGCGGAGACGATCGCCGCCGCGCAGGACATCCCGCACAAGTTCCTGGAGGGCATCCTCGGCGACCTCCGGCGCGGCGGGGTCGTCGAGAGCCGGCGCGGCGGAGGCGGCGGCTACCGCCTCGCCCGCGACGCCGCCTCCATCACCGTCGCGGACGTGATCAGAGCGGTGGACGGCCCCATCGTCTCCGTCCGCGGCGAACGCCCCACCGGCCTGACCTACACCGGCTCCGCACAGCCCCTCCTCCCCCTGTGGATCGCGCTGCGCGCCAACGTCCGCCGGATCCTGGAGGGCGTCACCATCGCCGACATAGCGGCCGACGCGCTGCCCGCCCATGTGACCGCGCTCGCGGCGGAACCGGCCGCCTGGGAGAACCCGTGAGGTTGCACGCGTGACGCTGTGAACGGGCCGGGGTGAATGGCCGGGGATCGTCCTGCCCCGGCAACAGGCCGGTTCCTACGATGCGTTCGCCAAGGTTCTTCACAGCAACTTCACAGTTGGGAGAGACCCCCCATGGCAAGTGGCCTGCTCCTCGGCGGCGCCGTCGTCGCACTCGTCACCGCCGCGCTTCCGGCGAACAGCTCGCCGGTGTTCAGCGACCCGCCCCCGGACAAGATCGTCATCGACGTCGCCACGGTGAACGGCTCCGGCTGTCGCCCCGGTACGGCCGCCGTGGCCGTGTCGGAGGACAACACCGCCTTCACCGTGACCTACAGCGAGTACCTGGCCCAGGTCGGCGGCAACTCCGACCCCACGGCCTTCAGAAAGAACTGCCAGCTCAGCCTGGTCGTGCACGTCCCGTCGGGCTTCACGTACGCCATCGCCCAGGCGGACTACCGGGGCTTCGCCTCGCTCCAGGCCGGCTCCAGCGCGGTGCAGCGGGCCTCGTACTACTTCCAGGGCTCGTCGCAGACGGTGTTCAAGAACCACAACTTCACCGGCGCGTACAACGACAACTGGCAGGCGACGGACACCACGGACTGGGCGAACCTCGTCTACGCGCCGTGCGGTGTGCAGCGCAACTTCAACATCAACACCGAGATCCGGGTGAACGCGGGCACGTCGTCGCCGAGCAAGGTCAGCTTCATGACGATGGACTCGACCGACGGCGACATCAGCACGGTGTACCACATGGCGTGGAAGGAGTGCCCGCGCAAGTGAACGGCGGGGCCGTCCGTCTCCCGGCGGGGCGACGGACGGCCCGTACGGTCACTGCGCCGCGTGCGTGACGAAGTCCGCCCAGGCGGTGGGGGAGAGGGTGAGCTGAGGGCCGGACTTGTCCTTGGAGTCACGGACGTGGATGTGAGCGGGCAGTGCGGCGACCTCGACGCAGTCGTCTCCAGAGCCGCTGCTGTAACTCGACTTGTACCAGTCGAGCGCAACCTCCACACAGTCGCCGGAACCACTGCTGCTGTAGCTGGACTTGTACCAGTTGAGTGCCACCTCGACGCAGTCTCCGTCGCCGCTGCTGCTGTAGCTGCTCTTGAACCAGGCCAGTTCGGAGCTGTTCATAGGTCTCCTCGCATCCGTTGCAACAGGCCCACGGAGTCCTCGCTTGAGAGAGCCTGTGAACGCATACTTACATACCGCGCTTGCAGCACACTGATGGCTTTCGCGTCGGAGATGAGCTGCCCGCTTCCCGAGGCTTCCAAGTAGGCGAACCACTTGTGCTGAGGGGTCTCCAACAGCCGCATCGGTCCGTGCAGTCCGGAGTGTGACCACTTCACCAGCGGCATGATCTGGATGGCGATGTTGCGCAGCCTCCCCACCTCCAGGAGGTGGTCGATGGCCTCGCGCGTGACCCCCGGCCCGCCGGTCTGACGTAACAGCACGCTTTCCTCGATGACGAAGCTGAAGGCGGTGTTCGGCCGCTCCCGCAGCAACTTCTGGCGCTCGGCGCGCGCTGCCCAGGCGGTCTCGATCTCCTCGTCGGTCAGCGGCGGCAGTTCGTCGATGAAAAGCTGACGCGCGTACGCCTCCGTCTGCAACAGTCCCGGGACCATCCGGCACTCGTAGTTGTACATCGTGATCGCGGTCTGCTCCAGCCTCGCCCACCGTTGGAACCAGTCCGCCAGACCCGCCTGCCGCTCCACGAACCCGGCGGCCCGCCGCAACGCCCCCGTGTTGCCCAGGACCAGTTCCGCCGCCTCCACGAACTCCTCGTCCGGCATCCGGCGGCCCAACTCGACCGACGCCACCGTGTGTTTGGAGAAGCCCACGACGTCGCCGAGTTCCTCCCTGCTCAGCCCGTGATGTTCCCGCAGGCCCTGGACCACCGCCCCGAACGTCCGCAGACTGTCCGACGACTCCGGCTCACCGCTGACCGCCATGGTCACCTCCCGCCCCCCATGGTCACGACCCGTGACCGCCGGTGTCCAGTACGTCACCGTGTACGCTCGCGCAGCGTACGCGGCGGAGACCTGGTGAACGCCCCTTGACACCCGCCACATTGGCCGCATGACCGCACGATCCACCCCCCAACCCGCCGTCACCGTACGTGTGTTCTCCCAGCGCCTGAGCGCCACCCCGAGAGGGGCCAGGCTGGCCCGGCGGCTCGCGCTGACACAGCTAGACGCCTGGGGCATCCCGCACGGCACGGTCGTCTCGGACACGGTCGCCCTGCTCGTGGCGGAGCTGGCGGCGAACGCCGTGACCCATGGCCGGGTTCCCGGACGGGACTTCGAGCTGAGGCTGTCCCTCGTGCCGGGCAGTGTCCGGATCGAGGTGACGGACACGCACACCGGTGAGCGCCCGCCGGGACCCGGTGCCGTACGGCCGCCCGCGCCGCTGGCCGAGAACGGGCGGGGGATGGTCCTCGTGGACGCGCTGGCGGCCCGCTGGGAGGTGCTGGACCGGCAGCCGCCGCCGGGCAAGACGGTCCGCGCCGAGGTCGACGTACCGAACTGGCTGGCGCTGGTGAAGGCCACGCCGCTGTGGCCGCTCGGCCGAAGCGCCAGGCGGTAATTGCCTGTTCGGCGGGGCCTCGGGGTGTCTATGCTCCCCGGATGACCTTGGAATGGGAACAGGTAATCGTCCACTCGACGGACCCGGCGGCGCTGGGGCAGTGGTGGGCGGAGGCGCTCGGCTGGGTCGTCGTCCACACCTCCGACGACGAGTTCGAGATCCGCCCGGCGGCGGACCGGACGCCGGGCCTGGACTTCGTCCGGATCGACGAGGTCAAGAAGTCCAAGAGCCGGCTGCACCTCGACTTCCGGCCGGACGACCAGGAGGCGGAGGTGGCCCGGCTGCTGGCGCACGGGGCCCGGCGCGTCGACATCGGCCAGGGCGACCAGTCGTGGGTCGTCCTGGCCGATCCCGAGGGCAACGAGTTCTGCATCCTCGGCAGTCGACGGAAGTAGCGCCCGGTCAGCCGGTCTGGCCCATGCCCGCGGCGTTCGGCCAGCTCTGGGCCTGGGCCTGGGCGTTGGGCCAGCCGGTGGCCGCCGCCGGGGCGAGGCCGTTGGTGCCGCGGACCTGGGCGGCGGTGAGGCCGCCGCGGGCCGGGACACCGGGCGGTGTGGGGCCGGGCGCCGGAGCGGGGGCGGGGGCGGGCGGCATGGGGGCCATCGCCGGGGCCATCGCGGCCGGGCTCATGGCCGGTGCCATCGCGGGCGCCATGGCCGCCGGGGTCATCGCCGCCGCCGGTGCCATCGGCATCGGCATCGGGGCCGGGGCGGGGATCGGCGCCGGGGCGGGGGCCGGGGCCGGCATGGACTGCGGGAAGACCTGCGCCGCGGCGGGCAGCGGCATCCCGGCACCGTCGGACGGCGCCGGCATGGCGGCCGGGGCGGGGGCCGCGGCCTGGGCCTGCGCCTGTGCCTGGGCGGCCGCCATGGCGACGGCCTGGGAGGCGAGGTCGAGACCGGCCCCGTTGGTGGCCTCCACCAGCCGGTCCACGGCCGCCGTGCCCGAGCTGTAGCTGGTCCCGGTGCCCAGCTCGGGCACGGCGGCTCCCCTCCTGGTCCCGTAGAGCACCTGTTCCAGGCCGGACACCAGGCGACGCACGTCGACCTGGGGGCGCACCACGAGCCGCAGGAAGCGGCTGGAGGAACCGATCTTGTTGCCGCACTCGCGGACCAGGATCCGGTGCTCGGTGAGCAGCCGGTCGCGGACCACGGTCCCCTCGGCGCCGACGGGCAGCCGCACGAAGAGGAAGTTCCCCTGCGAGGGGTAGACGGTCAGGCCGGGCAGCGCGGAGAGCTGGCTGGCCATCTCCAGACGGTCCCGGCGCACCTGCATCAGGCTCTGCGCGTACTCGGGGCCGTGGTCCTTCAGCATGAACACCACGTGCTCGGCGAAGGAGTTGAGGTTCCACTTGGGCAGCATCGAGCGGACCCGCCCGGCCAGCGAGGGGTTCGCCACCAGATAGCCGAAGCGGATGCCGTGCAGGCCGAAGTTCTTGCCGAGGCTGCGCAGGACGACGACGTTCGGGCGGAGCATGGCCTCCTGGACCACGCTCGGCTCCTGCTCGGCGTCGGCGAACTCCAGGAACGACTCGTCGATGACGATCAGGTCCAGGTCCGCCATGGCGTCCATGAACTGCACCAGCGCGTGCTTGTGCAGGAAGCCGCCGTCGGGGTTGTTGGGGTTGCAGATGACCGCGACCCGCGTGCCCCGGGTGCGGATGAACTCGGCGTACTGGGCGAGGTCGAGGGCGAAGCCGCTGGACTCCTGGAGCGGGAACATGTCGACCCGCTTGCCGGTCTCCATGGGCTGGTCGGTCCAGCGGCCGAAGGTGGGGACGGGGACGGCGAGGGACTCACGGACCAGCAGATGGTCGATCCAGGTGATCAGCTCGGTGGAGCCGTTGCCCATCGCCACGGCCTGCGGCGGGAGTTGGAGCAGATTGCACAGCTCGGAGGTGATGGTGTCGGCGCTGCTCGGGTAGTACGTGATGATGTCGCGGAACCGGACCGACATCTCGTCGAACATCGCCGGGGTGGGGAAGTAGGGGTTGCAGGGGATGCAGAAGTCCACCGGGCCGGTTCCCTCGCCGCCTTCTCGTGTCAGCGCCGCCATCGACGGGCTGTGCGCCGCCGTGCTGCGGAACAACGAGGTGACGTTGTCGGCCATGGAACCTCCGTATGGGGCGGGCCCGGTGGGGACGTCCGGGCCCGTCGTCTTGGGGTGGCCCGCGCGGGGGAGCGCGGGCCACTTCTAGATACGGAGGGGTGCCTCACCCCGTTCAAGGGGTGTGAAAGAAATGTGTGCTCATCCCCGGGTGCCGAAGGTGTGAACCGTCGTCGTCCGGTATGTCTGACCTGGCCGAAGGGTGGTCGACGGGAAGGACGGCTGGTTCGGCGAGTCCGGGAAGTGCTGGGTCTCCAGGCACAGTCCGTCGCCCTGGCGGTAGGTGTGTCCGCCGGGGCCGACGAGGGTGCCGTCGAGGAAGTTGCCGGAGTAGAACTGGAGCCCCGGCTCGGTGGTGGCGATGCTCAGGGCGCGGCCCGAGGACGGGTCGCGCAGGGTGGCCACCGGGACCGGCTGGGCGGTGATCCCCTTGTCGAGGACCCAGTTGTGGTCGAAGCCCTTGCCGTACAGCAGTTGCGGGTGGGCGGTGCGGATGTCCCGGCCGACCGCCTTGGCCCGCCGGAAGTCGAAGGGGGTGCCCGCGACCCTCGCCAGCTCGCCGGTGGGGATCAGCCCCGAGTCGACGGGGGTGAAGCGGGCGGCGGCGACGGAGAGTTCGTGGTCGTGGATGGAACCGCTGCCCTCGCCGGCCAGGTTCCAGTAGACATGGCTGGTGAGGTTGACGACCGTGGTCTTCGTGGTCGTCGCCGCGTAGTCGATCCGCCAGTCGCCGTGCCGGGTGAGGGTGTAGGTCACCTTCACCTTGAGGGTGCCCGGGTAGCCCATCTCGCCGTCGACGCTCGTGTAGTACAGGTACAGGCCGACGTCGGAGCCCTTCACGAACGGCTCCACGTCCCAGACCCGCTTGTCGAAGCCCTGGGCGCCGCCGTGCAGGCTGTTCACCCCGTCGTTCACGTTGACCTGGTACGCGGTGCCGTCGAGGGTGAACCGCCCGGCGCCGATGCGGTTGCCGTAACGGCCGATCAGCGCGCCGAAGTACGGGGTCTTCGCGACGTACTCCTCCAGCGTGGCGAAGCCGAGGGAGACGTTGCGGTACCGGCCGTGGCGGTCCGGGATCTCCAGGGACTGCACGACGCCGCCCCAGGAGAGGACCTTCAGCCGGGTGCCGCCGTTGGCGAGCGACCACACGTGGACCTTGGTGCCGTCGGCGAGCGTGCCGAAGAGCCTGCGCGACGGGGCCCGGCCGGCGTTGCCGGTGGCGGCCTCGGCGGTGGAGCCCAGGGTGGTCGCGGCGAGACCTGCCGCCGCCGCTCCCGCGATGACCGTGCGTCTGTTCAGTTCCATGTGCGGCTCCCTCTGTGAAGAGTCAGGCCCCGCCTTGCGGGCGGGGCCTGAAGTCGACTTACGAACCGGACTTGCGCTTGTTCCACACGTCGAAGCCGACCGCGGCCAGCAGGGCCAGGCCCTTGATGACCTGTTGCCAGTCGGTGCCGACGCTGAGGAGGTTCATGCCGTTGTTCAGCACACCGAGGACCAGACCGCCGATGATCGCGCCGAGGACGGTTCCCACACCGCCGCTCATGGACGCGCCACCGATGAACGCCGAGGCGATCGCCTCCAGTTCGAAGCTCAGTCCCGCCTTCGGCGAGGCCGCGTTCAGACGGGCGGCGACGACCAGACCCGCCAGGGCCGCGAGCACGCCCATGTTGAGGAAGACGAGGAAGGTGACCTTCTTGTCCTTGACGCCGGACAGCTTGGCCGCCGGAAGATTGCCGCCGATCGCGTAGATGTGCCGGCCGAAGACGGCGTTGCGCATCACATAGCCGTAGCCGACCACCAGCACGCCCAGGATCAGCAGCACGATCGGCGCGCCCTTGTAGCTGGCGAGCAGCAGGGTCACGGTGAGCATCGCGGCGACGATCGCGACGAGCTTCAGCAGGAAGAGGTTGCGCGGCACCACGTCCAGCGCGAACTCCTGCTGCCGCCTGCGGTCGCGGACCTCCTGGAGGACGACGAAGACCACCAGGACGAGCCCGAGCAGCAGCGTGATGTTGTGGTAGTTCGTCTCCGGGCCCGCCTCCGGCAGGAAGCCGTTGCCCATCTTCTGGAGGCCGTCCGGGAACGGGCCGAGGGTCTGGCCCTCCAGCAGGATCTCCGTCAGACCGCGGAAGAGCAGCATGCCCGCGAGGGTGACGATGAACGACGGTATGCCGAGATAGGCGATCAGGAAGCCCTGCACCGAGCCGGCCACCGCGCCCACCAGCAGACACAGCAGCAGCGCGAGCGGCCACGGGATGTCGTGCTGGACCGTGAGCACCGCCGCGAAGGAGCCCACGAACGCCGTCAGCGACCCCACCGACAGATCGATGTGCCCGGCGATGATCACCAGCATCATGCCGATCGCGAGGATCAGGATGTAGCTGTTCTGGAGCACCAGGTTGGAGACGTTGCGCGGCAGCAGCAGGTCGCCGCCGGTCCACACCTGGAACAGGACCACGATCAGGCCGAGGGCGATCAGCATGCCGTACTGGCGCATGTTGCGGCGCAGGCCGTCCAGGACGAGCCGGAGCAGGTTGCCGGCGGCCGGTCCGCCGCTCTTGCCGGGCGGCGCGGCCGCCGGGCTCTTGTCCGTCACATCGGTGCTCATCGCGTTACCTCTTTGTCCTTCGTCATCTGACGCATCAGCACTTCCTGCGTGGCCTCGGCGCGCGGGAACTCGCCCGTGAGCCGTCCGGCGGCCATGGTGTAGATGCGGTCGCACATGCCGAGCAGTTCGGGCAGCTCGGAGGAGATGAAGACGACCGCCTTGCCCTGGGCGGCCAGCCGGTCGATGACCGTGTAGATCTCGAACTTGGCGCCGACGTCGATACCGCGCGTGGGCTCGTCCAGGATCAGCACATCGGGACCCGCGAAGATCCACTTGCTGAGGACGACCTTCTGCTGGTTGCCGCCGGACAGCTTGCCCACCGGCTCGAAGACGGTCGGCGCCTTGATGTTCATCGACGTGCGGTAGCCCTCGGAGACCTGCCGCTCCTGGTGCTCGTCCACGATCCCGCGCCGGGCCACCTTGCCCAGGGCGGTCAGGGAGATGTTGCGGTTGATGGTGTCGATGAGATTGAGGCCGTAGTGCTTGCGGTCCTCGGTGACGTACGCGATGCCGTGCCCGACGGCCTCCGCGACCGTCTTCGTACGGATCTCCCGGCCGTCCTTGAGGACGGTCCCGGCCGCGTGCCGGCCGTAGGTCCGCCCGAACACGCTCATCGCGAGTTCGGTGCGGCCGGCGCCCATCAGCCCGGCGATGCCGACGATCTCCCCGCGCCGGACATGCACCGACACGTCGTCCACGACCTTGCGCTGCTGGTCGAGCGGATGGTGCACGGTCCAGCCGCGGATCTCCAGCGCGGGGGCCGTGCCCTCCTCGGTCTCGTGCGGGGTGCGCTCGGGGAAGCGGTGGTCGAGGTCGCGGCCCACCATGCCGCTGATGATCCGGTCCTCGGTGGTCTCCGGTGCCTTCACGTCGAGCGTCTCGATCGACCGGCCGTCCCGCAGGATCGTCACCGAGTCGGCGACCTTGCGGATCTCGTTGAGCTTGTGGGAGATGATGATCGAGGTGATGCCCTGCTTCTTCAACTCCAGGATGAGATGCAGGAGTTTGTCGCTGTCCTCGTCGTTCAGGGCCGCCGTCGGCTCGTCCAGGATGAGGAGCTTCACCTTCTTCGACAGCGCCTTGGCGATCTCCACGAGCTGCTGCTTGCCCACGCCGATGTCGGCGACGCGGGTCTCCGGGTGGTCGTCCAGACCCACCCGGCGCAGCAGTTCGGTGGCGTGCCGCAGGGTCTCGCGCCAGTTGATGAACCCGCCCCTGGCGTGTTCGTTGCCGAGGAAGATGTTCTCCGCCAGCGACAGGAACGGCGACAGCGCCAGCTCCTGATGGATGATCACAATGCCGCGCTGCTCGCTCGCCCGGATGTCCTTGAAGGCGCAGACCTCGCCCTCGAAGAGGATCTCGCCTTCGTAACTGCCGTGCGGATGGACGCCGGAGAGCACCTTCATCAAGGTGGACTTTCCGGCGCCGTTCTCACCGCAGATGGCGTGGACCTCGCCCTGACGCACGGTCAGCGTGACGTCCGACAGCGCCTTGACGCCGGGAAAGGTCTTGACGATCGAGCGCATTTCCAGGACGGGTCCCGCCATGGTCGTGCCTTCCAATCCGTAGGGAACGAGGCTTACTTCAGCTCGTCCGCGGTGTAGTAGCCGCCGTCGACCAGGACCTTCTGGTAGTTGGTCCTGTCGACGCTCACGGGCTCCAGCAGATAGGCGGGCACGACCTTCGAGCCGTTGTCGTAGGTCTTGGTGTCGTTGGTCTCCGGCTTCTTGCCGTCCAGGGCCGCGGCGACCATGTTCGAGGCGACCTTGGCCAGTTCGCGGGTGTCCTTGTAGACGGTCATCGTCTGCTCGTCCGCGATGATCGACTTCACCGAGGCCAGCTCGGCGTCCTGGCCGGTGAGCACCGGCAGCGGCTTGCTCTTGGAGCCGTAGTCGTCCGACTTCAGGGCGGACAGGATGCCGATGGAGATGCCGTCGTACGGCGAGAGGACCGCGTCGACGCGCTTGCTGGAGTACGACTTGGTGAGGATGTCGTCCATGCGCTTCTGCGCGGTGGCGCCGTCCCAGCGCAGGGTCGTCACCTGGGTGAGGCCGGTCTGCCCGGACTGCACGACGAGCTTCTTGCTGTCGATGTACGGCTGGAGCACGCTCATCGCGCCGTTGAAGAAGTACTTGGTGTTGTTGTCGTCGTTGGAGCCGGCGAACAGCTCGATGTTGAAGGGGCCCTTGCCGTCCGCCAGGCCCAGCTTCTCGACGATGTAGTTGGCCTGGAGCTCGCCGACCTTGGTGTTGTCGAAGGAGGCGTAGTAGTCGACGTTCTCCGTGCCGAGGATGAGACGGTCGTAGGCGATGACCGGGATGTCGGCGTCGGCGGCCTGCTGGAGCACGTTGTTGAGCGACTTGTTGTCGATGGCGGCGACGATCAGCGCCTTGACGCCCTGGGTGATCAGGTTCTCGATCTGCGCGACCTGCTGGTCGGGGTCGTCCTCGCCGAAGACCAGCTTGGTCTTGTAGCCCTTGGACTTCAGGTCCTTCACGACGTTGTCGCCGTCGGCGATCCAGCGCTCGGAGGACTTGGTCGGCATCGCGATGCCGATGGTCCCTCCCTCGTTGCTGCCCTTGTTCTCCTCGCTGCCGCCCTCGCCGCTCTGGCCGCAGGCGGACAGGGTCAGGGCGAGGGAGGCGGCGGTGGCGATCGCGGCGAGTGCGGCTCTGCGGTTACGCATGATCATCATCCTTGATGTGCGAGGGGACGGCCGGAGAAGAGTTGTGTGGGATTCTGCGCGCCTGTGTCGGCTTCTGTGAAGCCAGGTGTCCAGAACGTTATGACCCGATGTCGAATCTGTTCAGTTCGCCGGGCAGACGTGAACCGAGCGGTGCCATACCGCCGTTCGCGCCATGACGCGCGAGCAGATCGAGGGCGAGCCGGCCGCGCCGCACCCGCTCCCGGGCGGTCGTCAGCGCCAGCTCCCGGAGGTGATGTCCGTAGGGATAGAGGCCGGGGGCCTTGGAGAGGCCGAACTTGAGATACAGCGGTGCGCCGCGCCGGATCAGCTCGGCGACCTCGTACATCCGGACGTACCCGCCGAGATCGTCGGGGGCCTCGATGTACATGTCCATGGGGGCGCCGGACGCCCGGCGGATCTCGGTGACATGAGCCAGCGTCAGATCGCTGGGCACGTTGACCGAATCGGCGCCGAGCCGCTCGTACACCGCGTACGAGGCCGGGTTCACGGGCCCGATGAGCGCGGACACCTTGAGCGTCGTGTCGGCGGGGATGATGCCGGCGTGCCGCGCCCGGTGCAGCGTCCACAGCACGCCCTCGTCGGCGACGAGCAGGCACTTGACGCCCAACTCCGTTGCGCGTACGGCGTCTTCGACACACCCGGCGACCGCGTCGTGCCCCCGGGCGCGCAGTCCGCCGCCCCGTGAGTCGGTCCGGGTGGAGCCGCCGATGTCCCAGGTGCCGCGCGGGCCGGTGAACAGGCACAGCTCGATGTCCCGTTCGGCGGTCGCCTCGACCATCTCCGTGATCTCGGCGTCGGTCAGCATCCACACCCCGCTGCCCTGGCTGATCCGGTGGATCGGCACGTCCAGCCGCGACGCCTCCTTGAGGATCACGGCCAGCGCCTCGGGCCCCTCGCAGGACGGGACCTCGGTACGCCAGCTCCCACCGCCCGGAAAGGAATGGGCGGAGGCGTCGGCGGGATCGAGAGCGGGCGCCCCCAGGCCGAGCGAGGTGAGGGCCTGCTCTCCGGGCCTGCGGGCTGCCGTGGCGGAAGCGTCGGTCGTCACAGGGCTGTCCTTCGCGATCGATACGTTCGGTATTTCGGACGTGGTTCGGATCTGGGGGTGTGGCTTGAGCTGTGCGGGTCACTCCGCCGGGGGCGGGGCTGGGGTGCGGCGGTCGGGGCGGGGCTTCGGCGGTTCGGGGTGTGTGGGCTTTCGGCGGGGCGGGCGGGGCGGGGCTTGGCTTGGGGTGCGGGCGTCGGCTGGGCGGAGTGTGGGGCGCGGGGCTCGGGCTGTGCGGGGCGCGGGGGTGAAGTGCGGGGGCTTGGGCTGCGCGGAGTGCAGGCCGTGCGCGGCTTGGCGGGCGGGGCTCGGTTCGTGCCGGGCCGGGGTGTCGGCGGCTCGGGGTGTGAGGGGGCTCCGTTCACGCGGGGCTGGGGTCGTGCGCCGCTCGGGGTGTGCGGGCCTCGGGCCGGGGTGCGCGTCTTGGGCTGGGCGTGTGCGGGGTGCGGTTCGTGTCGGGTTGGGGTTGTGGGCGGCTCGGGCTGGACGGCTGGGCGGCTGGGCGTGAGCCAGGCGGTTGTGTCGGGCTGCGGGCTGCGGGCTGCGGGGCGGCGATTCGGCGGGACGGGGCTCGGAGCGTGTGCGTTCGGGGCGTATACGAGGCTCGGGGTGAGATGTACGCCGGTACGGGGGCCGTCAGGAGCCTCCGTGCCGGCGTACGTTCGGGGGCTACGGGCGGAGCAGGATCTTGCCGACCTTCGGGTCGCCGGAGCCCATCAGGTCGATGGCCGTCGCGAAATCGGACAGGGGCAGCTCGTGCGTCACCAGGGGGAGCGGGTCCAGCAGCCCGGCCCCGAACACCCGCACCGTGTGCGACCAGGCGTCCGGCGGCGCGCCGAAGACGGTGTGCACCTCCACCTGCCGTACCACCAGGTCCGTCGGGTCGAGCCCGTCCGCCCCCGGCGCCGGGATCCCGGTCAGCACCAGCCGGCCCCCGCGCCGCAGCAGACCGGCGGCGGTGCGCGCGGCGGACGCCGAACCCGCCGTCTCGATCACCACGTCGAAGCCGTCGGGCAGCTCCTGGTCCCGGGTACGGAAATCGGTCGCCCCGAACTGCCGGGCCAGCGCCTCCCGGTCACCCCGCGTGCCCACCACCAGCAGCTCGGCGGGGGAGCCGGCCCGCAGGAACTGCACCGCGAACATCCCCAGCGTGCCGGTGCCGACCACCGCCACCCGCTCACCCGGCAGCGCCCGCGCCTTGACCGCCGCGGCCGCGATGCACGCCGCCGGCTCCAGCAGCGCGGCCGCGGTCAAGTCGGCCGTATCGGGCAGCACATGCAGCAGCCGGGCCGGCAGGGTGAGCGTGGCGGCCATCGCCCCCGGCTGGGTGAAGCCCGTCTCCTCGTACCCGTGCGCGCACAGCGTGGTCTCGCCCGCGTGACACCGGTCGCAGACCTGGCAGTTGCGGAACCCCTCGCCGACGACCTTGCGTCCGGCCAGCGAGTCGGGCACCCCGGCACCGACCGCCGCCACCGTCCCGGACCACTCATGGCCCGGGGTCAGCGGGTAACGGACGTACCCCTCGGGCCGGTTGCCCTGGTACACCTCGCGGTCGCTGCCGCAGATGCCGACCGCGTGCACCCGCACCAGCGCCTCGCCGGGACCGGGCTCGCGGGGCGTGTGCGCGACCAGCCGGTGCGTGCCCGGCGCCTCGACGACGACGGCCGTACTCACCGCGTGCCCTTCGGCTTGCGCTGCTCCCAGCCCTCGGCCCACAGGTCGAACCGGGCCTGCTGCTGCGGGAATTCGGCGGCCGCGTCCACGTCCAGCTCGACGCCGAGACCGGGCGCGTCGGAGAGGTGGAAGTAGCCGTCGATCACCTCGGGCGCACCCTTGACGACCTTCTTGATCTCCGCGTCGGCGAAATCGTTGAAGTGCTCAAGGATCTTGAAGTTGGGGGAGGTGAAGCCGACTTGGAGGGAGGCGGCGGTGAGTACAGGCCCGCCCACGTTGTGCGGAGCGACGAGCACGTAGTGCGCCTCGGCGGTCGCGGCGAGCTTACGGGTCTCCCAGATGCCGCCGATATGGCCGACGTCCGGCTGGATGATGTCGACGGCCTGGCTCTCGAACAGCTCGCGGAACTCGATGCGATCGTGAATGCGCTCACCCGTGGCGACCGGGATGTCCACCTTGGCGGCCACCTTCTCCAGCGCCTTGAGGTTCTCCGGCGGGCAGGGCTCCTCCAGCCAGGCCGGCTCGAACGGCGCCAGCTCCCGGGCCAGCCGGACGGCGGTGGCGGGGGAGAAGCGGCCGTGCATCTCCAGCATCAGCTCGGCGTCCGGGCCGATCGCGTCCCGGACGGCCTCGATGAGGGAGACGGCGTACCGGGTGCCCGCGTGGTCCAGCTCGAAGTGGCCGGTGCCGAAGGGGTCGATCTTCAGCGCCTTGTATCCGCGCGCCACGACCTCCTGGGCGGCCTTGTGGTACGCCTCGGGGGTCCGCTCGGTCGTGTACCAGCCGTTGGCGTACGCCTTGACCTTGTCCGTCACCCTGCCGCCGAGCAACTGCCACACCGGTACGCCGAGGGCCTTGCCCTTGATGTCCCAGCAGGCCATTTCGACGACCGCGATGCCGGACATCACGATCTCGCCGGCGCGGCCGTAGTCGCCGTACTTCATCCGCCGGGTGAGGTCCTCGACGGCGAACGGGTCGGAGCCGAGGATGTGGTTGGCCTCGGCCTCCTTGAGGTATCCGATCAGGGCGTCGGTGTGGCCCAGCATCCGGGTCTCGCCGACCCCCGTGAGGCCCTCGTCGGTGTGCACCAGGACGTAGGTCAGATTGCGCCATGGCGTTCCGACCACGTGCGTGCTGATTCCGGTGATGCGCACGGAAGTTACCCTTCGGCTGTTCGAGATTTCGTCACTCGTTCGAAATGTTGGCGTGACAGTAAGGACGGGGTGAGCGGGGTGTCAATGGGCTGGACGGATAACGGTTTCGACAGTTTCGCTCAGGTGTTTCGGGTTTAGATCATCTGTTCCTACACAACCTTCACAGCCGCCTCTAGGAACGTGACCTTCCGGGAACCTACTCTTCCCGGGTCATGGACTACTGCCTCCCGTGCCGACGGCACCTCAACGGCGCCCTCGCCTGCCCGGGGTGCGGCGCGCCCGCGCCACAACCGGACACGTACGCACAGCAACCGCTTGCGCGGGAGCGGCGCGTGGAGGCGGGGGGCGGGGGCGACTCGGGTGTCCCGGAGGGCTCGGGTGGCTCGAAGGACTCGGGCGACGCGGGTGACGCGGAGGGCGCGGACAGCTCGGGTGACTCGGGTGACTCTGGTGAGGGACCTCAGGGACGGGCGGCGGCCCGCCGTCGCGGCGGCAAGCGCGCCGTCGGCCCCGCCGGTGCGGACGCGGGTGCGGAGACGAGCCGTCGCGATCGCAAGGCGGCGGCCCACCGCAGGCGTCGCAGGCGCACCGTGCTGATCACCGCCGGTTTCGTCCTGGCGGCGGGCGGGCTGAGCCTCGCCGAGCTGGGCATCGACGCGCCGGGCTTCTCCTCGCCGAACCCCGCGGTGGCCGGCGGTGAGTCGTCGGAGGTGGAGGACTCGACCCCGGAGCCGAGCACGACGGCGCTGCCGCTGGACGACCGGGAGGACACGGCCACGTCCTCGCCGTCCCCGGACGCGTCGGCCTCCCCGTCGGAGTCGGAGTCCCCGAAGGCGGAGGACGAGGAGAGCGAGTCCCCGGCCCCGGACCCCCAGTCGGCCTCGGCCCCCGCCGTGACCCCGGCCCCCTCCGCCCCGGCGGACCCGGCCTCCACCCCGCCGGCCGACCCGCCCCCGTCCTCCCAGCCCCCGAAGCCGTCACCTTCGGAAACCTGCAACCGCTTCCTGTGGTGGTGCACGTAGACATGGCGATGCTCGCCCTCATCGGAGTCCTGGCCCTCGTGATCGCCGGCTGCGCCTGCGTCTGGTGGACCTCCCGCGCCGACGACGCCCCGCGCTGGGCCCGCGCGGTCTCGGCCGCGACCCTGGCCCTGGCGGACCTGCTCTCGACACCGTCCCGCAGATCCCGCCGCGGCGGCTCGGACGACGACTGACGGGCCCGCGTCGCGGCGGCTCAGGCGATGACCGACGGGCCCGCGCCTCGTAGGTTCAGGCGACGACTGACGGACCCGCGCCTCGGAGGCTCGGGCGGCGACCGACGGGCCCGCGCCTCGGCGGCTCGGGCGACGGCCGACGGGTCCCGCCCCGCGCGGCGCCCGGCGCCCGGCGGGAATCAGTGCCCGCCCGCCCTACTCCGCCGCCGCCCCCAACATCCTCTCCAGTAGCCCCCGCAGCACCCGCCGCTCCTCCTCCGCCAGCCCCGCCAGGGGTTCGCGGGCGAAGCGGAGGGAGGTGCGGAGGGACTTGGCGACCCGGCGGCCCTCCTCCGTCGTCGCGGCCAGCTTGACGCGGCGGTCGGCCGGGTCGGGGCGGCGTTCGACCAGACCGCGGGACTCCAGGCGGTCGACGATTCCGGTGACGTTGGACGGCTCGCACTTCAGCTTGCGGGCGAGCTTGCGCATGGGGAGCGGCTCCAGCGAGAGCAGGCTCAGCAGGCGGGCCTGCGCGCCGGTGAGCGCGTGGTCCGCGGCCGCCTCCTCGTAGTCCGCGTAGAAACGGGCCACGACCTCGCCGATCAGCTCGACGACCTCCAGGGTCAGGGGGTCCGGGGGCGGGGTCCGGGGTGTGAGGGCGGTCATGGTCAGAGGGTACCCCGTTTACTTGACATGCTGAAATATTCAGGCGCATGGTTGTTTCAGGTAGTGAAACATTCTGTGTCCGTCTCGAAAGGCGCCCCCCATGACCGACTCCACCGGCTCCGCCCTCCCCGTCACCGGCCGCGAATGGCGTCTGCTCAGCCGTCCCGTCGGCTGGCCGAAGGCCGAGGACTTCGAGCTGGCGGAGGCCCCGGTCCGGCAGCCCGGCCCCGGTGAGGTGCTGGTCCGCAACGCGTACGTCTCCGTCGACCCGTACATGCGCGGCCGTATGAGCGCCGCGAAGTCGTACGTCGCCCCCTTCGAGCTGGGCAAGGCCATGCAGGGCGGTGCCGTGGGCGAGGTGATCGCCTCCGCCGCCGAGGGCGTCGCGGTCGGCGATCACGTGCTGCACTTCGGTGGCTGGCGCGAGTACGCCACCTTCGACGCCCGCCAGGCCGTCAAGGTCGACCCCGCCGCCGCGCCGCTCTCCGCCTACCTCGGCGTCCTCGGCATGACCGGCCTCACCGCCTACGCCGGTCTGCTGCGCACCGCCGCCTTCAAGGAGGGCGACGCGGTCTTCGTGTCCGGCGCGGCGGGCGCGGTCGGCAGCCAGGTCGGCCAGATCGCCCGCCTCAAGGGCGCGTCGCGGGTCATCGGCTCGGCGGGCTCCGACGACAAGGTCAAGCTGCTCGTGGAGGAGTACGGCTTCGACGCGGCGTTCAACTACAAGAACGGCCCGGTCGCCGAGCAGCTCCGCGCGGCCGCCCCGGACGGCGTCGACGTGTACTTCGACAACGTCGGCGGCGACCACCTGGAGGCCGCGATCGGCTCCCTCAACGAGGGCGGCCGGATCGCCGTCTGCGGCATGATCTCCGTCTACAACAACACCGAGGCCACCCCCGGCCCGAAGAACCTCGCCCGCCTGATCCAGACCCGCGGCCGCATCGAGGGCTTCCTCGTCAACGACCACCAGGACCTCCAGCCGGAGTTCGTCCGAGAGGTCGGCGCCTGGCTCCGCGCGGGCGAACTGAAGCACCGCGAGACGGTGGTCGAGGGCATCGAGAACAACCTGGAAGCCTTCCTCGGCGTCCTGCGAGGCGACAACACGGGCAAGATGATCGTCAAGCTCTGACGCCAGCCTCCTGCCGCCGCGGCCCCCGACCGGATCCCCCGGCCGGGGGCCGCGCCCGCATCGCCCCCCCCGGGCCCGGGCCACGCGGCGCCCTCCCCGCGCCGGATGGCTCGGCGCCCCCGGGCGGGACCTTCGGCTACGCCTCCAGGCGCGGTCACCCGGTTGCGCCCCCTGGGCCCGGTCACCTGGCGACGCCCCCGACCGCATCGCTCGGCGGCACCTCCGGGCTAGGTCACCCGGCGGTGATCCGAGCCGGGTCACCCAGGGGCGCCCTCGGGGCGAATCGCTCGGCGCTGCTCGCCCCGGGGCCGGATCGCTGGACGACGCCTCCCGCCCTCTCACCCGGCGGTGCCTCCTGGCGGGAGCTCCTGGAGGCACCACCCCCAGGTGGAATCACTCGACGGTGCCCCGGGGCCGGATCACCTGGCGGCGCCCGCCGGGCTGGGTCTCGCGGCGGCGCCCCGGAGCGGGATCGTTCGGCGGCCCCCAGGCCGGATCACGTGGCGGTGCCCCCGACCGCATCACTCGACGGCGCCCCCCGGGCCACGCGGCGCCCGCAGGGCCGGATAGCTCGGCGCCCCCGGGCGGGACCGTTCGGCTGCCCCCCCCCGGGTCCGGCCACCTGGCGGTGCCCCTCCCGGGCCGCGTCGACCGGCGGTGCCCCCGGGCCGTACCACGCGGCCCCGGGCCGTACCACGCGGCGTCCGCCGGGCCGAGATGCCCAGCCGCCCCCGGCGTGATCACCCCGCCGCGAGCGCCGCCCGGTGTACCGCCGCCGCCAGACGCCCGTTCTCCGGTGCCGCGCCGCCCGGGAAGGCGAAGCGGCGGCGGGTGTAGCCGTACGCCAGGCCGCTGCGCGGGTCCGCGAACGCCTGGGAGCCGGCTGCGCCGCTGTGGCCGAAGGTGCCGGTGCCGAGGAACGGGTGCCAGGTGTCCGCCGTCGCCTGGAAGCCCAGGCCGTACGACTTGTGGGCCCGTGCCACCAGGTCGTAGCCGACGGAGTGGACCTGGCCGAACTCCGCCGCCGTGTCCTCCTTCAGCAGCGGTGCCTTGCCGCCGACCTCGCTGATCGCCGCCGCGTACAGGCCGGCCAGGCCGCGTGCCGAGGCGACGCCGCCCACCGAGGCCGGGCCCCGGCTCCGCACCAGCGGATCGTTCGGCAGGAGTTCCAGGTCGGTCGGCTCGGCGGCGTGCCGGTTGAAGGCGATCGAGGCCAGGGTGTGCGGCCCGCCCGGCAGGGAGTCGAGGAGCGCCCGCTGCTCGGCCGTCGGCGCCATCGGCTGCGCGCTGCGGAACCGCGGCTCGTGCGCCGACGGCAGCCCCAGGAAGAAGTCCAGCCCGTACGGCGCGCGCACCCGCTCCGCGTACACCTCCTGGAGCGTGCGGCCCGTCGCCCGCCGCACCACCTCACCCGTGAGCGCGCCGATGACCAGGGCGTGGTAGCCGAAGGCCGTACCGGGACGCCAGAACGGCCGCTGGTCGGCGAGGCGTTCGGCGATCTGACGGTCGTCCGCCAGCTCCCGCGGCGAGAAGCCGGTGTCCGTGCCGACCACCCCCGCCCGGTGCGCCAGCAGATCGCGCAGGGTGAGCTGCCCCTTGCCCTCGGAGGCGAACTCCGGCCAGTAGTAGGTGACTTTGCGGTCCAGCTCCAGCGTGCCGTCCTGCACCAGCAGCGCCACCACCAGATGGGCCGCGCCCTTGGTCGACGAGAACACCCCGTACAGGGCATCGGGTCCCGCCCCGCCGGCCCACAGGTCGACGACCCGTCTGCCGTGCACGTACGCCGTCAACTGCCCCTCGTAGTCCGGCAGTTCCCCGGCGACGAACGAGGCGAACTCCTCCCGTACCGCCTCGAAGCCGTCGGCCACGGTGCCGTGGATCTCCTGCGTGTCCGCCATCCCAGTCATCCGCTCTCCTCAGCCGGCCTTCCACAGACCGGTACGGCGAGGTGTACCCGTTCGACTCAACTGTGACAGCGGGGTGTCGGTGTCACCGATACCCCGGACGGCCTAGAGGCCCTTGTCCCGGCCTCGGGCTAGAGTTCGGCCATGCGAGATCTTGGGGTGGGGTTCCGGTACCTCCTGAAGGGCCAGCGCTGGGTGGCCCGGCACGGCAAGCAGTACGGATTCGGGCTGCTTCCCGGCCTGATCACACTCGTCCTCTACATCGCCGCGCTCGTCGCGCTCGCGGTGTGGGGCGCGGACTTCGTCGGCTGGGCGACGCCCTTCGCCGACGACTGGTCCAGCCCCTGGCAGGGCCTGTTCCGAGGCTTCCTCACCGCCGTGCTGTTCGCCCTCGGCCTGCTGCTGTCCGTCCTCACCTTCACCGCCGTCACCCTGCTGATCGGCCAGCCCTTCTACGAGAGCCTCTCGGAGAAGGTCGACCGGGACGTGTCCCCCGACGGCACCGCACCGCAGTCCACCCTGCCCCTCTGGCAGGAACTGTGGATCTCCGCCCGCGACAGCCTGCGCATCCTGGCCCGCGCCCTGGTCTGGGGCCTGCTGCTGTTCGCCTGCGGATTCATCCCGCTCGTCGGACAGACGGTCGTCCCCGTGATCGGGTTCTTCGTCACCGGCTTCTTCCTCACCGAGGAACTGACCTCCGTCGCCCTCCAGCGCCGCGGCGTCGACCTGCGCGCCCGCCTCGCCCTGCTGCGCACCCGCAAGACCCTGGTGTGGGGCTTCGGCACCCCGCTGGCCGTGTCCTTCCTGGTGCCCTTCGTCGCCGTGTTCCTGATGCCGGGCGCGGTCGCCGGCGCCACCCTCATGGCCCGCGAACTGCGCGGCGAGGAGATCCAGGAGGACGGCGAGAACGACGGGGACGACGACGCGAACGGCGGGAACGGCGGCGGCGACTCCGAGGAGATCACCGCGTGACCGAGATCCTCGCCGTCGCCGTCATCACCGTCCTGGCCGTCGTCGCCCCCGGCGCCGACTTCGCGATGATCGTCCGCAACAGCTACCTCTTCGGCCGCCGCACCGGACTGCTCGCCGCCACCGGCGTCGCCGCCGGCGTCCTCGTGCACGTCACCTACACCATGCTCGGCGTGGGCCTGCTGATCGCGTCGTCCACCGTCCTGTTCACGGTCATCAAGGTCATCGGCGCGGCCTACCTGATCTACATCGGCGTCCGCACCTTCCGCACCAAGGGCGACGTCGAGATCGACCTCACCGCCGGCACCGAAATCACGCCGTTCGCCGCGCTGCGCGCCGGGTTCCTCACCAACGTCCTCAACCCGAAGACCACGCTCTTCGTCGTCTCCACGTTCTCCCAGGTCGTCAGCCCCGGCACACCCGTCGCCCAGCAGATGGGCTACGGCCTGTTCATGGCGCTGGCGCATCTGCTCTGGTTCGGCGTCGTCGCCGTGTTCTTCTCGCAGGAGCGGATGCGCACCCTGATGCTGCGCGCCCAGAAGGTCCTCAACAAGGTGATCGGCACGGTCCTCGCCGGCCTCGGCATCAGCCTCGCCTTCGCACCCGCCCACTGAGGACCCCGCCCACTGAGCACCCCGCCCTCTCGCTTCGGGCTACTCCCCGGCCGCCACCGCCAGGATCGCCCGCACCTGCGCCACGATGTCCAGCCGGTTCCGGACGAACTCCGGATCGGTCACCTCCGTCGTGTTGCCGGCGCCGAACTGGAGCACCGGCGTGTGCACATGCCCGCCCGGCAGCCGCCCGTGCAGCCCGAGCCGGTCGCGCAGCAGCGTCGCCCGGTAGGCGATCTCGTTGGAGAGATAGTCGCCGCCGCCCCCGGCCCGCGCGACCGACCCCGCGGTGGGCCCGTCCGGCCGTACGACGGCCGTGGTGCCGCCCGCCGGTATCTCGGTCACGCTCGTGTTGTCGTAGACCGGGAACCGCCCGGTGGCGGCCGCCGTGATCGCCGCGTACGGCAGGGTCGTCGTCGTCCACTGCGGCTGCCCGGCGGGGTCGGCGACCGGGATCGTACCGGTGTCGCCGACGTTCTCGTTGTCCGCGAAACCGCCGCGCCAGGCGCCGTTGGTGCGCTCCACGTCGAAGCGGCCGACCCGGCCCTGGCTCACGGTCGCGAACAGATCGACGCGCGGCAGATACGGCCGCAGGGTGCGCTCCACCGTGCCCTCCGCGAAGTCCCGCCAGCGCACCGGGAACACCACCGCCTCCACCCGCGCGGGACCGTCCGCCGTCTCGATCACCGTGCCGTCGAGGGCGAGCGCACTGGCCCCGGACGGGTTGGAGATCCGGATGTCCCGGTCCAGGGTGAACGGGTCGAAGCCGGTCACCAGGACCCGCTTGAGCCCCTCGGTGCGCGGATACCCGATGCCGGTCTGCCCGCGCGAGGTGCGCTCCAGGGAGTCGAGCAGCGCGCCGCGCTGGGCCTCACCGAGCCCGAACTCCGGCTCCCAGGTGCGCACTTCACGGCTCAGACCGAGCCGGGCCCAGTACAGCGGCCGGTCGTCGTCCCGGCTCAGGTCGCCGCCCGCCGGACCGCGGCCCTGCGCCCGGTCCACGGCCCGCCGCCACAGCGCGGTGCCCTCGCGGACGACGATCCGGCGGGCCTGCGCGTAGGAGCGCGCGTCCGCCAGCAGCCGGGCCAGCCGCGGGGCGAGCGCGTCGAACCCGGAGCGGGCCAGGATCTCCTGGGGGACGGCCCGGTCCAGCCGCAGTTCCTCGACGGTGGGGGCGGGTGCGGCCGGGGCCGCGGTCGCGGTGGCGGGGGCGGAGAGACCGGCCAGCAGGGCCAGTCCGAGGAGACCGACACGAACGCGTAGTGCGTGCACAGGAGTTCAGGTCCTTCCGTCGCTGTGGGGGAAGCGTGGTGCGGGACCGGGGAAGTATCCCGTGACGGAAGGGGCCGGCGCCATGGCGCGCGTTTCCGCCGGACGGGACCGGCCCGCCGATGCACGATGGAACGACCGCGCGCCCGCACTCGACGAGGAGGCCCCCATGGCAGCAGCAGGACCCGAGTCGGCGACCCGGACCGGACCCGGCACGACGACCGGCACCGTGTCCGACGCTGTGCCCGACGCCGCGACCGAGCACGCCGTCGAGGCCGCTCTCGCCCGGCTCGACCTGGACGCCAAGGCCCGGCTCCTGGCCGGGCAGGACACCTGGTCGCTGCCCACGCTGCCGGAGATCGGCCTCGCCTCCCTCGTCATGTCCGACGGCCCGATCGGCGTCCGAGGGGTGCGCTGGACCTCCGACGACCCCTCGATCGCCCTGCCCTCACCGACCGCCCTCGCCGCCACCTGGGACCCGGCCCTCGCCCGCCGCGCCGGTGCGCTGCTCGCCCAGGAGGCCCGCCGCAAGGGCGTCCACGTGCTGCTCGCCCCCACCGTCAACCTGCACCGCTCCCCGCTCGGCGGCCGCCACTTCGAGGCGTACAGCGAGGACCCGTACCTCACCGGCCGGATCGGCACCGGCTATGTGACGGGTGTCCAGGAGGGCGGCGTCGGCATCACCGTCAAGCACTTCGTCGCCAACGACGCCGAGACCGAGCGCTTCACGGTCGACAACCTGATCGGCGAACGCGCCCTGCACGAGCTGTACCTGGCCCCCTTCGAAGCCATCGTCAAGGACGCGCGCCCCTGGGGCGTCATGACCGCCTACAACTCGGTCAACGGCACCACCATGACCGAGCACCACCACCTCGTGAACGAGGTGCTGCGCGACACCTGGGGCTTCGACGGCGTCAACGTCTCCGACTGGTCGGCCGCCCGCGACACCGTCCGCGCCCTGCGCGGCGGCCTCGACCTCGCGATGCCCGGCCCGCGGACCGTCTACGGCCCCGCCCTCGCCGAGGCCGTGCGCGACGGCCGCCTCGACGAGTCCGAGGTCGACACCGCCGTACGCCGCGTCCTGCGCCTGGCGGCCCGCGTCGGTGCCCTGGCCGGCGCCGGACCCGCCGTCACCGACCCGCCCGCCGGCATCGACGGCGAGGCGCTCGCCCGTGAACTGGCCCGCCGTTCCTTCGTCCTGGTCCGCAACGAGCGCGCGGCCCTGCCGCTGCGGCCCGGCACCACCGTCGCCCTGATCGGCGCCGCCGCCCGCGACGCCCGGATCCTCGGCGGCGGCTCCGCCGTGGTCTTCCCGGCCCGGACGGTCTCCCCGCTCGACGGCCTGACCGCCGCCCTGCCCGAGGGCGCCCTGACCTACGCCGTCGGCGCCGACCCCGACGAGGAACTCGCCGTCGCCGACCGGGGGTTCGCGCTGCGCGCGGTCTGCCGGGCCGCCGACGGCACCCTGCTCGGCACCGGCTCCGCGCCCAACGGCCACATCCAGTGGATGGGCGCCGACCTCCCCGAGGGCGTCACCCACGACCGGCTGCGCACCGTCGAACTCACCGGCACCTTCACCCCGCGCGAGAGCGGCGTCCACACCTTCGGCACCCGGGGCCTGGGCGCCTTCCGGCTCGCCGTCGGCGGCACCGTGCGCTTCGAGGGCGTCGAACGCCCCGAGAAGAAGGACCCGTTCGCCGCCTTCTTCGGCGGCCCGGTGGAACGCGCCCGCGTCGAACTGACCGCGGGCGAACCGGTCGACGTCTCCCTGACGTACGTCGTCGAACTCCCCGCGGACGGGCCGCTGAAGATCGTCACCTTCACCCTCTGCCACCAGGAACCCCGGCGCGACCCCGACGAGTTGATCGCCGAGGCGGTCGAGGCCGCCCGCGCCGCCGACACCGCCGTGGTCGTCGTCGCCACCACCGAACGCGTCGAGTCCGAGGGCCACGACCGCACCGACCTGAGGCTGCCCGGCCGTCAGGACGACCTGGTCCGCGCCGTCGCCGCCGCCAACCCCCGCACCGTCGTGGTCGTCAACTCCGGCGCCCCGGTCGAACTGCCCTGGCGCGAGGACGTCGCCGCCGTGCTGCTCACCTGGTTCCCCGGCCAGGAGGGCGGCGCCGCCCTCGCCGACGTCCTCACCGGCGCCGAGGAGCCCGGCGGGCGGCTCCCCACCACCTGGGGCTCCCTCGCCGACGCCCCGGTCACCCGGGTCGCCCCGGACGACGGCCGGCTCCCGTACGACGAGGGCGTCCTCATCGGCCACCGCGCCTGGGAGCGGGCCGGCCGCACCCCGTCCTACCCCTTCGGTCACGGCCTCGGCTACACCGACTGGGCCTACGAATCCGCCGAGGCGACCGGGACGACGGCGGAGGGGACGACGGTGAGGGTGCGGGTCCGCAACACCGGCACCCGCCCCGGCCGCGAGGTCGTGCAGGTCTACCTCGCACCCACCGAGCCCCACGCCGAGCCCGACGCCGGCCACCCGGACCAGCCGCACCGCCCGGCCCGCTGGCTCGCCGGTTTCGCCGCCGTCGAGGCCGGGCCGGGGGAGACCGCCGAGGTCACCCTCGATCTGCCCCGGCGCGCCTTCGAGATCTGGGACGAGACCGCTCACCGGTGGTTCTTTGTGAAGGGTTCGTACGAAATCCAGGTGGGACGCTCGATCGCGGACCGCAGGATCGGCGTGGCGGTTACCGTCTGACAGCGGGCCCCAGACGCCCCCTCGAGCAGCCCCGGTCCGGGACCCTGACCCCTGGACCGGGGCTTACTACACCCACCCGGCAGCAGACCGCCCTAGCGCACCCCGAACCCGTACACCGTCTCCGAGCGGTACACCTCGCCCGGCCGCAGCTCGGTGCTCGGGAACTCCGGACGGTTCGGGGAGTCCGGGAAGTGCTGGGTCTCCAGCGCGATCCCCTCCCCGGGCAGGAACGGTTCGCCCAGGTGGTCCGCCGAGTACACCTGGATGCCGGGCTCGGTCGTCGCCACCGTCAGCACCCGCCCGGACCCCGGGTCGTACAGCTCGGCCACCTCCACCGGAGCGGCGGTGACGCCCTTGTCGAGCACGAAGTTGTGGTCGTAGCCGGGCCCCAGCTTGCGCGGGCTCCGGAAGTCGAAGCGGGTGTCCGCGACCTCGGCCAGCTCCCCGGTCGGGACGAGATCCGCGTCCACCGGCGTGTACCGGGCGGCCGCGAGCCGCAGTTCATGACCCCAGGCGTTCCCGGCGCCGGCCAGGTTGAAGTAGCTGTGGTTGGTCAGGTTCACCAGGGTCGGTTCGTCGGTCACCGCCTCGTACGCGAGACGCAGCGCGCCCGACGCGTCCAGCGTGTAGGTCGCCGTGACCTCGAGCCGCCCCGGGAAGCCCTCCTCGCCGTGCGGGCTGACCCGGCTCAGCCGCAGCCCGTGCTCGACCGGCGTCACGTCCCACACCCGCTTGTCGAAGCCGCGGGGGCCGCCGTGCAGGGAGTTGGGCGCGTTGTTGGGCTCCAGCGCGTACGTCACCCCGTCCAGCGGGAAACGGGCGTGCGCGATCCGGTTCGCGTACCGTCCGATCAGCGCGCCGAGAAAGGGCTCCGGGTGCGTGACATAGCCGTCCAGGTCCGCGAACCCCACCACCACGTCCGCCGTCCGCCCGTCCCGGTCCGGGACCTCCACGGACTGCACGATCCCGCCGTACGACAGCACCCGCACCCGGGTGCCCGCCCGCTCCAGCGTCCAGCGGTGCACCGCGGTGCCGTCGGAAAGTGTTCCGAAGTGTTCGCTCATGAGCGGAACATTAAGTCACGGCCCGGCGGACGCCCCAGTCACGGCACCTTCGCGACCACCTTCCGGTAGGCGATCTCGGCCAGCCGCGCCTGTCCGTCGGTGCTCGGATGGAACCAGTCCCAGTGGCTCAACTGATCCGTGCCGAACCGGAAGTCGTACACCGCGCCGCCGTCGAACCGGCACCGCTCGTCCTTCGCGCAGACCTCCTCCAGCACCGCGTTGTAGTCCTCCACGCGCCGCAGCACGGTGTCGCGGCGCTCGGTCGCCGCCGAGTCCAGCGCGTCCGCGTCGCCCAGCATCGACGGGCAGATCCCGAGCTTCCACACCTGCTTGCCCAGCACACTGGTGCGCCCCTGCGCCCACAGCCGCTTCAGGTTCGGCACGCTCGCCACGTACACCTGCGCCTTCGGCACCTCGCGGCGCAGCGCGCGCAGCGCGTCCTGGAAGTCGGCGCGGAACTCGGCGACCGGCGTCATCGCCGCGGTGGACGCCCGGCACGCGTCGTTCGCCCCCGCCATCACCGTCACGAGCTGCGGCTTTCTGGCCGCGGCCCGGGTCATCTGGGCCGGCAGGTCCGCCATCCGTGAGCCGGTCACCGCGTAGTTCCAACTGTGTGTGGCCGCCTTCGCCGTACCCAGCAGCCGGACCGCCAGGCTGTTCACCTCGGTGCTGGCCCCGGTCGCCCAGGACACCTCCGGGCAGTCCTGGAGGACCGAACAGGCGTCGAAACCACGCGTGATGGAGTCGCCCACCGCCGCCATCGACGACGGACTGGAGTCCCACAGCGGGGTCGGCGACGGCGACGGACTCACCCGCCCCGCCCGGTCCCCGGACGGCGCGTCGCCCCCGCCGCCCAGCGCGTCACAGCCGGCCAGCCCCAGCACGGCGGCCGTGGTGACGGCCAGCCCCGCGCGCGCCCGCCGGTATCGCATCCGCATCCCCTGATGATCCCCTCGTTCTCGGTACGACGCCCCCTCATGACAACGTCCGGGAGTTCCCGCACCGCCGCCCGACGAGGACCCGGCGCGGTCCCGGCCGGGGCCCGGCCCGGACCGCGGCCCGGGGAACACGGCCGACAAGATGGCCCACAAGAGGGAACGCGCGACCCCGCTCCAGGCGTCCTGCCGGGTGAATGGCGGCGGTTTCGGGGCACCGGGACCGACGGTACGTCACACTCCTTGCACCGCCGCACGGTAGCCTCGCCATCAACGCGGCTGCCTGCCACCGCCGCCACACCAGCCAGCAAGACTGTCCCGCTCTGCCCGGAGGTCCCGGTGACGACACGTGGAGTTCTGTACGTGCACTCCGCGCCGCGCGCGCTGTGCCCGCACGTCGAGTGGGCCGTCGCCGGGGTGCTCGGCACACGCGTCAGCCTCGACTGGATCCGGCAGCCCGCCGCGCCGGGCACCTGGCGCTCGGAGTTCTCCTGGCAGGGCGAGGTGGGCACCGCCTCCAAACTCGCCTCCGCGCTGCGCGGTTGGCATCTGCTGCGCTTCGAGGTCACCGCCGAGCCCTGCGCCACCGCCGAGGGCGAGCGCTATAGCTGCACCCCCGACCTCGGCATCTACCACGCCGTCACCGGCATCCACGGCGACATCCTGATCCCCGAGGACCGGCTGCGCGCCGCCCTGCTGCGCAGCCAGCGCGGGGAGACGGACCTGGAGGCCGAGCTGGCCAAGCTCCTCGGCAAGCCCTGGGACGACGAACTGGAGCCCTTCCGCTACGCCGGCGAGGGCGCCCCGGTGCGCTGGCTGCACCAGGTGGTCTGAGCACCCGCGCGACATGAAGGGGCCCCACCTCGGAAGGTGGGGCCCCTTCACACGCGTACGCGCGTCTCTCAGACCGTGCGGAACGCCAGCACCACGTTGTGCCCGCCGAAGCCGAACGAGTCGTTCAGCGCGGCGATACGGCCCTCCACGGGCAGCTTGCGCGCCTCGCCGCGGACGATGTCGACGTTCGCCTCGGGGTCGAGGTTCTCGACGTTGATGGTCGGCGGGGCCACCCGGTGGTACAGCGCCAGGACCGTCGCCACGGACTCGACACCGCCGGCGCCGCCCAGGAGGTGACCGGTCATCGACTTGGTCGCGGAGACCGCGAAGTGGTCCGCCTCGTCCCCGAAGACCTTCCGCAGCGCCTTCAGCTCGGCGATGTCACCGGCCGGGGTGGAGGTGGCGTGCGCGTTCACGTGCACGATCTCCGCCGGGTCCAGGTCGGTGTTGTCCAGCAGGTTCTGGAGGGCGTGCGAGATGCCGCGGCCCTCCGGCTCCGGCTGCACGATGTCGTGCGCGTCGGCGGAGATGCCCTGGCCGACCGCCTCGGCGTACACGCGGGCCCCGCGCTTCGCCGCGTGCTCGGCGGACTCCAGGACGACCACACCGGCGCCCTCGCCCATCACGAAACCGTCGCGGGCGACGTCGTAGGGGCGCGAGGCGGCCTGCGGGTTCTCGTTGTTCTTGGACATCGCCATCATGTTGCCGAACGCGGCGATCGGCAGCGGGTGGATGGCGGCCTCCGTACCACCGGCGACGACGACGTCGGCGCGGCCGGTACGGATCATCTCGATGGCGTAGCCGATGGCCTCCGCGCCCGACGCGCACGCCGAGACCGGCGTGTGCACGCCCGCGCGGGCGCCCACGAGCAGACCCACGTTGGCGGACGGGCTGTTCGGCATCAGCATCGGCACGGTGTGCGGGGAGACCCGGCGGACGCCCTTCTCCTTCAGCACGTCGTACTGGTCGAGAAGGGTGGTGACACCGCCGATGCCGGAGGCGATCACGGCGCCGAGCCGGTCGGGGTCGGCGGCCGGGTCCTCACCGGCCCGGCCCTCGAAGCCGGCGTCCTTCCACGCCTCCTGGGCCGCGATCAGCGCGAACTGCGCCGAGCGGTCCAGCTTGCGGGCCTGCGGCCGCGGAATGACCTCGGTCGGCTCCACGGCGACCGGGGCCGCGATACGGACGGCCTGGTCGGCCGCCCAGTCCTGCTCCAGGAGCTTCACACCGGACCTGCCGGCGATCAGCCCCTCCCAGGTAGAGGCTGCGTCGCCACCCAGCGGTGTGGTTGCGCCGATACCGGTGACGACCACGGTGCGATTGGTCGGGCTCACGGATTCTTTCTCCAACGTGACGAGGATTCAGCGGCGCCACCGCCGGGTGGCGGGGCAGTCCGGCCCAGGGGACCGGGGTGGATCAGCCCTGGTTCTTGAGGATGTACTCGGTCGCGTCGCCGACCGTCTTGAGGTTCTTGACGTCCTCGTCCGGGATCTTGACGTCGAAGCGCTCTTCGGCGGCGACGACGACCTCGACCATGGACAGCGAGTCGACGTCCAGGTCGTCGGTGAAGGACTTGTCCAACTGGACGTCCTCAACCGGGATGCCGGCGATCTCGTTGACGATGTCGGCGAGACCGGCGACGATCTCTTCCTGAGTGGCGGCCATGGTGGCGCTCCTTCTTTGGTATCCAGAGGGTGTGGCTGTGGTGCTTCATCCCGCCCCGGATCGCATGATCCGGCACGGAGTGCCTAGGGGAGGGTAACGACAGTGGCGGCGTAGACGAGACCCGCCCCGAATCCGATGACGAGCGCCGTGTCGCCGCTCTTCGCCTCGCCGGTCGCCAGGAGCCGCTCCATCGCGAGCGGGATCGAGGCGGCCGAGGTGTTTCCGGTGGTGCGCACGTCCCGGGCGACCGTGACGGACTCCGGCAGCTTGAGGGTCTTCACCATCGAGTCGATGATCCGCTCGTTGGCCTGGTGCGGAATGAAGACGTCCAGGTCGGCGGCGGAGATCCCGGCGGCGTCCAGCGCCTCCTTGGCGACCTTCGCCATCTCGAACACGGCCCAGCGGAAGACCGCCTGGCCCTCCTGCGTGATCGCGGGGAACCGCTCGACGGTGCCGTCGCGGTAGTCCGTCCACGGCACGGTCTGCTTGATGGTCTCCGACTTGTCGCCCTCGGAGCCCCACACCGTCGGGCCGATCGCCGGCTCGGTGGACGGGCCGACCACGACCGCGCCCGCGCCGTCACCGAACAGGAAGGCCGTCGCACGGTCCTCCAGATCGGTCAGCTCGGACAGCCGCTCCACGCCGATCACCAGGACGTACTCCGCCGAACCCTCGACGATCATGCCCTTGGCGAGGGTGAGGCCGTAGCCGAAGCCCGCGCAGCCGGCCGAGATGTCGAAGGCGGCGGCCTTGGCGGTGCCCAGCTTGTCGGCGAT
Organism: Streptomyces sp. CAI-85; assembly: GCF_013363615.1. Lineage (NCBI taxonomy): Bacteria > Bacillati > Actinomycetota > Actinomycetes > Kitasatosporales > Streptomycetaceae > Streptomyces > Streptomyces sp. CAI-85. The sequence continues at coordinate 68,886 of NZ_JAANNX010000016.1, forward strand.
CTCCGTCGCCACGGCCGGGGTCTGCTTGAAGTGCGAGACGGTCGAGACGACCACGGCGCCGATCTGCTCGGCGGCGATCCCGGCGTCGGCGATCGCCTTGCCGGACGCCTCCACCGACATGGCGGCCACGGTCTCCTCGGCGTTCGCCCAGTGCCGGGTCTCGATGCCGGAGCGCGAGCGGATCCACTCGTCGGAGGAGTCGATCGTCTCCAGGATGACCTCGTTGGGCACCACCCGGACGGGCCGGTACCCGCCGACGCCGAGGATCCGCGCGTACGGGGCGCCCTTGCTGGGCTTGATCTTCGCCATCAGGGCTCCTCAGGCGACGCCGTGCTCGGCGATGAGCTCGCGAGCGGCGTCGAGGTCGTCGGGGGTCTTCAGCGCCAGCGTTCTGACGCCGGGCAGGGCACGCTTGGCGAGGCCCACGAGGGTGCCGCCGGGGGAGACCTCGACGATCGCGGTCGCGCCCAGCTCCTTGAAGGTCTCCATGCACAGGTCCCAGCGGACCGGGTTGGCGACCTGGCCGACCAGCCGGTCCAGGATCTCGGCGCCGGCGGCGACGGTGCCGCCGTCCTTGTTGGAGACGTAGGCGACCTTCGGGTCGGCGGCCGTGACGTCCGCGGCGGCCTTGGCGAGGGTCTCCACCGCGGGGGCCATGTGGTGCGTGTGGAACGCGCCGGCCACCTTCAGCGGGACGACCTTGCGGACCCCCTCGGGCTTGTCCTCGTTCAGCGCGGCGAGCTGCTCCAGCGTGCCGGCGGCGACGATCTGGCCCGCGCCGTTGATGTTCGCCGGGGTCAGGCCCAGCTTCTCCAGATGCGCGACGGACACCTCGGGGTCCCCGCCGAGCAGCGCGGACATACCGGTGGCGGTCACCGCGGCGGCGTCGGCCATGGCCAGACCCCGCCTGCGGACGAGGGCCAGCGCGGCGGTGTCGTCGAGGACGCCCGCGAGGACGGCGGCGGTGAACTCACCGACGCTGTGTCCGGCGACGGCGCCGGGCGACACGTCGCCGAGCGCGGCGGCGGACAGGATGCCGGCGGCCACCAGCAGCGGCTGGGCCACCGCGGTGTCGCGGATCTCGTCCGCGTCGGCCTGGGTGCCGTAGTGGGCGAGGTCCAGGCCGATGGCGTCCGACCACGCGGCGACGCGGTCCGCGGCACCGGGCAGTTCGAGCCAGGGAGTCAGGAAGCCGGGCGTCTGGGCGCCCTGGCCGGGAGCGACGAGTACGAGCACTCTCACACTCTCTCTTGGGGACGGGCAAAGCCGCCCGTGGGGACAGGGACGAAGAACGGCAGGGGGTTTTGTGGACCCCCGACAAAAGCCTAGGTCTGGGGTTCGCCATCCATCAGGCGCCCCAGGATCAGCGCGATCCGCAGCGTGAACGCGGAGCGTACATCCGAAGGCGACCAACCGGTGACGTCAGTCACACGTCGAAGCCGGTAGCGCACGGTGTTGGGATGGACGAACAGCATCCGCGCCGCGCCCTCCAGACTGCTCGCCTGTTCGAGATAGACCGAGAGCGTCTCAAGGAGCGCCGACCCGGCCTCCTCCAGCGGTCTGTAGATCTCCTCCACCAACTGCTCGCGCGCGCTGGGATCACCGGCGATCGCGCGCTCCGGGAGGAGATCGTCCGCCAGTACCGGACGGGGTGCGTCCTGCCAGGCGGAACACGCCTTGAGCCCCGCCGCGGCGGCCTGTGCGGACCGGGTCGCGGCGAGCAGATCGGGTACGACGGGCCCGGCGACCACCGGTCCCGCGGCGAACGGCCCGATCAGCGACTTGGCGACGGCCAGCGGATTGTCGCTGCCGCCGGCGATCACCACGAGCCGCGATCCGAGCACCCCGGTGAGCACCTGGAGCTTGGCGTGCCGCGAGGCCCGCCGGATCGCCTCGACGGTCAGCTCGGAGTCCCCGTCGGGGGCGGTGCCGAGGACCACGCACACATGCTCCGGCGCGTTCCAGCCGAGCGCCGCGGCCCGGCTCACCGCGCCCTCGTCGGCCTCCCCGCTGAGCACCGCGTTGACCACGAGGGACTCCAGCCGGGCGTCCCAGGCGCCGCGTGCCTCGGCGGCCTGGGCGTACACCTGGGCGGTCGCGAAGGCGATCTCCCGGGCGTAGACCAGCAGCGCCTCCCGCAGGACGCTCTCGTCGCCCGGGGCCGCGACCTCGTCGATCGCGGACTCCATGACCTCGATGGTGGTGCGCACCATCTCCACGGTCTGGCGCAGGGTGATGGCCCGGGTCAGCTCGCGCGGGGCGGTGCCGAACACATCGGTGGAGATCGCCTGCGGCGCGTCGGGGTGCCGGAACCACTCGGTGAACGCGGCGATGCCCGCCTGGGCGACCAGCCCGATCCAGGAACGGTTCTCCGGGGGCATCGCCCGGTACCAGGGCAGGGTCTCGTCCATCCGCGCGATGGCCTGGGCGGCCAGACTTCCGGAGGACTTCACCAGCCGCTTCATGGTCGCGGGGTGCGGGTGCGCGGCGTGTGCCGCCGGGTCGGGGTGAGTGGCTTCGGGTTCGGGCACGGTGACAAGACTGCCTTATCGGGACGCGAACGTGCGCCGGAGGGTCGTGGGGCCGCGGGACGGGGCGGGCCCCGGCGGGACTACGGTGGGTCCGTGATGGACGTACGCCGCGCCGACGCGCGCTACCCCGGAGGGGACCCGGCGGCCGGCATCGAGACCCGGCACGCGTTCTCCTTCGGCCCCCACTACGACCCGGACAACCTGCGCTTCGGGGCGCTGATCGCCTGCAACGAGGAGCGCCTCGCCCCCGGCGCCGGCTTCGACGAGCATCCGCACAGCCACACCGAGATCGTGACCTGGGTGGTGGAGGGCGAGCTGACCCACCGCGACTCGCGCGGACACGCGACGACCGTGCGGCCCGGGGACGTCCAGCGGCTCGGCGCGGCGTCAGGGGTCCGGCACGTCGAGCGCAACGACGGCCCCGTCCCGCTGACCTTCGTACAGATGTGGCTGGCCCCGCTCGATCCCGGCGGCGACCCGTCGTACGAGATCGTCCGCGGGATCGCCGACGCCACGCCGTACGCCGTCCCCGAGGCCGGCGCGATGCTGCACGTGCGGCGGCTCGCGGCGGGCGAGCGCACGGCGGTGCCGGACGCGCCGTACGTCTACGTCCACGTGGTGCGCGGCACGGCACGTCTTGACGGCGTGGAACTGGGCCCCGGCGACGCGGCCCGGATCACCGACGCGAAGGACCTCACGGCGGCCGGGGTGAGCGCGAGCGAGCTGCTGGTCTGGGAGATGGCCTAGCGCAGCTCGGCCAGGACCGCGTCCGTGAACGGCGGCCACGCCTCGACCGCCCAGGGGCCGAAGGCCCGGTCCGTCAGCGCGACGGTCGCCAGCCCCGCGTCCGGGTCGATCCACAGGAACGTACCGGACTGCCCGAAGTGACCGAAGGTGCGCGGTGAGGAGCCGGCGCCGGTCCAGTGCGGGGACTTGCCGTCGCGGATCTCGAAGCCGAGACCCCAGTCGTTGGGGTTCTGGTGGCCGTAGCCCGGCAGGACGCCCTTGGTGCCCGGGTACTGCACGGTCATCGCCTGCGCCACCGTGCGCGGGTCGAGCAGCCGGGGCGCCTGCACCTCGGCGGCGAACCGCAGCAGGTCCTCGACCGTCGACACCGCGTCCTTCGCCGGGGACCCCTCCAGCGAGGTGTCCGCCATGCCCAGCGGCTCCAGCACGGCCTGCCGCAGATACTCGGCGAACGGGATGTCGGTGGCCTTGGCGAGATGGTCGCCGAGCTGCTCGAACCCGGCGTTGGAGTACAGCCGCCGGTCGCCGGGCGGGGCCGTCACCCGGTGCTCGTCGAAGGCCAGCCCCGAGGTGTGCGCGAGCAGATGACGGACCGTCGACCCGGGCGGCCCGGCCGGCTCGTCCAGCTCGACGGCGCCCTCCTCGTAGGCGACGAGCACGGCGTACGCGGCGAGCGGCTTGGTGACCGAGGCCAGCGGGAAGCGCCGCCCGACCGGGCCGTGGGTGCCCAGGACGGTGCCGTCCGCGCGCACCACGCCCGCGGCGGCGGTGGGAACCGGCCAGGTGGCGATGGACGCCAGGCTTGTCAGGGAGGACATGCCGTCGAGCCTAAGGGGCCGGGAACGTCAGCCGCATCGAGGGGTCCGGCTTGCGCACGAAGCCGAGGGACGCGTAGAGCGGCTCGGCCGCGGCGGAGGCGTTCAGGTCGACCTGCGGGACCCCGCGCTCCCGGAACCACCCGAGCAGCGACTCCATGCACGCGCGCGCGTACCCGCGGCGCCGGGTCTCCGGGTCGGTGGCGACGCTGAAGACGTGCCCGACCCGCCCCTCGGGGTTGCCGGCCCGCCCGATCCGGTACTCGACCGTCCCGGCCACCAGCGCGGCCAGCGCCCCCGGCCGCAGCGGATGGTCCACCACGAACACGCCGAAGTCCCCGTCGGGCTCGGCGAGCCGGGCCGCCAGCACGGGCAGCGAGTCCGCGTGCCAGTCCACGGCACCCGGGCCGGGAACCAGCGAGTCGATCATCACCTGACGCAGCCGCAGCACCTCGGCGGCGTCCTCGGGCCGGGCCCGGCGTACGGCAGTCATGTCCGGCACGGTAATCGCCGTGATCAGGCCGCGTCCCACGGTTTTCTCACCGGTCCGCTTGCTTCGAGCGCACTCCAAGGCCATAGCGTGGAGGGCATGACGGTGTTGCAGACCACGCCCGTGACCACCGAACAGACCCCCGCCGACGTGTGCGCCGCGCCCGCACCCCGGCACCCCCGCCCGAACGGCCAGGACAGCTACACGATCAGCGAGGTCGTCGCGTTCACCGGCCTGACCGCCCACACCCTGCGCTGGTACGAGCGGATCGGGCTGATGTCCCACATCGACCGCTCGCACACCGGCCAGCGCCGCTACAGCAATCGCGACCTCGACTGGCTCGACCTCGTCGGCAAGCTGCGGCTCACCGGCATGCCGGTCGCCGACATGGTGCGGTACGCCGAGCTGGTGCGCGAGGGCGACGGCACGTACGCGGAGCGGCACGCGCTGCTGGAGGCGACCCGCCGGGACGTCCGGGCCAGGATCGCCGAACTCCAGGACACGCTCGCCGTGCTCGACCGCAAGATCATGTTCTACTCGGACGCCTCGCGCGCCACGGCCTACGAGGCCGAAGCCCTCACAGCCCCGGCCCACGAAGCGGAAAGGACCGCCCGATGAGCGCCACGACCCTCCCCACCGCCCGCCTGGGAACGCACGGCCCCGAGGTCGGCGTACAGGGCCTGGGCTGCATGGGCATGAGCTTCGCCTACGGCCCCGTCGACGCCGACGCCTCCCGGGCCACCCTGGAACGCGCCCTGGACCTGGGCGTCACCCTGTACGACACCGCCGACGCGTACGGCGCCGGCGACAACGAACGCTTCCTCTCCCCGTTCTTCCGGGCGCACCGCGAGGAGGTCGTCGTCGCGACCAAGTTCGCCCTGGCGATCCCGCCGGACGACCCGACCCGGCGGATCATCCGCAACGACGCGCCCTACATCCGCCAGGCCGTCGAGGCGAGCCTGAGCCGGCTCGGCATCGAGGCGATCGACCTCTACTACATGCACCGGCGCGCCCCCGAGGTCCCGATCGAGGAGACCGTCGCCGTGATGGCCGACCTGGTCCGCGAGGGCAAGGTGAAACATCTGGGCCTGAGCGAGGTGACGGCGTCCGAGCTGCGCGCCGCGCACGCGGTCCATCCGATCGCCGCCGTGCAGTCGGAGTGGTCGCTGTTCTCCCGGGACATCGAGGCCCGGGTGGTGCCGGCGGCCCGCGAGCTGGGCGTCACGCTCGTCCCGTACTCCCCGCTCGGCCGGGGCTTCCTCACCGGCGCGTTCGCCAGCGCGGAGACGCTCACGGCGGACGACTTCCGCCGTCAGCAGCCCCGGTTCACCGGGGAGAACGCCGCCGTGAACGCGGCCCTGCTGGAGCCGGTCCGCGCGGTGGCGAAGGCCCATGACGCGACGCCGGGCCAGATCGCGCTGGCCTGGGTCCACGCGCAGGCCCGGGTGCACGGCCTCCCGGTGGTCCCGATCCCGGGCACCCGCAAGCCGGCCCGGGTCGAGGAGAACACCGCCGCGGTGGCGATCGAGCTGACCGCGGAGGAGCTGGCGGCCCTGGAGCCCATCGCGGGGCAGGTGGCGGGCGACCGGTACGCGGACATGACGTTCACCTCGGCGGGCCGCGAGTAGCCGGGCCGCGCGCGGCTACAGCTCGGAGAGCAGCTCGGCCTTCTTCGCGGCGAACTCCTCGTCGGTGACCAGACCGGCCTGGTGCAGCTCCCCGAGGTGCCGGATGCGTTCGGCGATGTCCGCGGGGTCACGGCGGGGGCCCGGGGGCGCGGCGGTGACCGCGGCCGCGGGCCCGCGCGTGCGCACGGCCGCGAGGACGGCGGCGGCGAACGGCAGCGACTCGTGCACCGAGCCGTACCCCAGCCCGAAGACGACCGTCGCCGGGTCCTGGTCGGCCTGGGCGGGCGCGTCCTCGCCGCGCAGCAGCCGCAGGTGCCCCTCGAACACCTCGGGGGAGCGCCACTCCACGCCGTTCAGCTCGGAGACGTCGAAACTCTGGTCGCCGGCCTTCCACTTGGCGGAGGAGGCGCCGGTCCAGAACCACCGGTAGCGCACGGTCCGCCCGTCGAAGGACGCCTTGCCGTCGTACGCCTTGAAGGACAGGGGCGCCTCCGGGGCCGCCACCAGGAAGCGTTCCGCCGGGCCGGGGTCGGGTTTCAGCCGGGCGCGCAGTTCGTCGGCGTAGTACTCGGCGAGCACCTCCCGCTCGGCGGGCAGCACCAGCCGGTAGGGGTCGCACCCCTCCTTGAGCTGTCCCGCCGCCGCCTCCACGAGGGGATCGGCGCCGGGCCGCGGCTCGGCGCGCAGGACGACCGTCCCCCGCCGGCCGGGATCGAGCGTCACCCCGGCCAGGGCCGCCAGCGGAATCCTTCGCTCCCCCAGCGCGGCCAGCAGCTTGGGCGTGCGCAGACCCCGTTCGTAGCGGATGAGGACGGAGTCGGAATCGAACTCCCAGGCGGCATGCAATCCGGCCAGTACGTCACCCATGCGGCTCATCGTATGCGGGACACGCATCTACGTCCCCTCCCTGCGCGCGCCGCAATTCCTGCGTCTCTACGCGCGTCCGGCCGTCGTCGTGTCGGACAAACCCACCCGGCAGGAGTCCTCCTGCCCGGTCTTGCCCGCGCACCGCACCGAGCGGTACGCGCCAGTGCCGATGTCGGCGAGGTTGCGCAGACTGTCCGTGCCCGGCACGAAGTAGCCGCCGTGGCCCTTCGCGTCCCGGGAGGACAGCAGCCGGGCGCCGAACGCCCCGGCCATCGGGTCCTCGCCGTGCCCGAGGCCGCCCAGCTCCAGATGGGGCACGTCCTGCACCCAGTCGTCGGCGTCCCGCATCGCCCAGACGCGGGCGTCGGTGCCGAGCTGGGACGCCTTCTCCACCCGCATGCCGGGGCTGCCGGCCACGGCTATGTCGGTCACCCGCTCCGGCATCCCGCGCGCGGCGACCCCGCACACCACCGAGCCGTAGCTGTGGCAGAACATCGACACCCGCGAGGTGCCGGGCAGCGCGTGCAGCAGCGCGTTCAGCCGGACGGCGCCGCTCTCGGCGCGCATCGCGGTGGCCGAGTCGATGCCGAGGCCGTCGGGGGAGGTGTAGTCCGCCCAGGCGATCACGGCGGTCCGGGTGCCGGGGCTCGACGCGCGCTCGGCGTCGTAGAGGGCCTGCGCCATGCCGGCGGGGGCCGACCAGCGGCGGTCGGTGCGCTGGAAGGTGAGCAGATCGGTGTCGACGCCGGGGACGATCACGGAGATCCGCTCGGCCCGGTCGAGATCGCCGAGGACCTCGGCGACCCGGCCCGAGCCGTCCGGGTCGAAGGCCAGGATCTGGCGGCCGGCGTCGCGCAGCGCCTGGTAGCGGTCCAGCCGGCGGCCGGCCTCGCGCTGTCCGCCGGGCGACAGTCGCTCGTCGTGGGTGCGGGCGGCCTCGACCCGGATCTGCTGCCCGAGGGCGATCCGGTTGGCCCGGTAGCGCAGCTCGACGGGCGCGCCGTTCATGTTGCCGACCGCGAGCGCGTAGTCGTGCGCGAGGGCGGTCTGCTGGTGGTCGGTCAGCGAGGCGAAGAACTCGGCGAGCCGGGCGGGCGCGGCCTTCGGGTCGGGCAGCGCGTGACCGCCTGCGCGGCCGTCCTTCCACGCGGACAGGGAGGCCTGGAGAGCGGTGGGCTCCCGGTCCTGCCGCAGGGCGGTCCAGCCGGTGGTCGCCAGCATCACGAACACCACGGCCAGGGCGAGCAGTGCGCGCCAGACGCCGAGTTGGGGGGAGGTGTCGAAGGAAGTCACTGGGAGGACACACTAGGAGAACGGGAGTGTCTCGGGTTAATAAAGTGATCGGTATCACGTTTCAAAGCGAGTGGCACCGGTCATACATGCCTTTACGGCCTCATGCCGTCACACCGTACGCCAGTCGCCCAGCAGCGCGGGACCCACCTGGTCCAGGTAGCGGGACGTGAGCGCGTGGATCCCCGCGAGGCTGAACTCCTCCTCCAGCAGCCACTGGCGCTCGGTCACCCGCATCACCGCGCTGAAGACCGCCACCGCCAGCCGGGGCCGCGGATCGGTGTCCGGGTCCAGCCCCTCGCGCTCGGCGATCACCCCCGCGATCGTCTCCTCGGTCTCGGCCGCGCGCCGCAGATGCGCGGCCAGCAGCACCGGCGTCGACTCGATCACCCGGTACATCCGCAGATACAGCTCCACCGGGACGACGGACTCGACGGCCTCGCCGATGGAGTGCCAGCCGGTCAGCACCGCCCGGCGCAGCGCCTCCATGGGCGGCTCGTGGGGCGGGCGGGAGCGGACCGCGTCGACGAAGTGCGCCACGGTCAGCTCCTCCAGGGCGAGCGCGGCCTCCTCCTTGCCGGCGAAGTAGCGGAAGAAGGTGCGCTGCGAGACGTCGACGGCGGCGGCGATCTCGTCCACGGTGGTGTGCTCGTAGCCCTGGGAGACGAACAGTTCCACGGCGGCCCGCAGCAGTGCGTCCCGGGTGCGCTGTTTCTTGCGCTCGCGCAGCCCCGGCGGGGGCGGTGCCGTGTTCATGAACCGACCCGTCTCTCTGTACCGAATCTCTCTGTACCGAATGTCGTGACAGTTACCGACTAGTGAACTCGTTTGTCAATTGTCAGTCGCTGTCATTAGCCTCTGGGCATGACTAGTCAGACCACCATCGACACCCCCGGGCCGGGAGGCAAGGCGCCGGGCACCCCGCCGGGCCCGGCGCCCGTCACGGGGCTGCGGGGCCATCCGTGGCTCACCCTCATCACCGTCGCCGTCGGGGTCATGATGGTGGCCCTCGACGGCACCATCGTGGCCATCGCCAACCCGGCCATCGGCAAGGACCTGGGCGCGAGCCTGTCCCAGCTCCAGTGGATCACCAACGCCTACTTCCTCGCCCTCGCGGTCTCCCTGATCACCGCGGGCAAGCTCGGTGACCGCTTCGGCCACCGGCAGACCTTCCTGATAGGCGTGGCCGGCTTCGCCGCCGCCTCCGGCGCCATCGGGCTCAGCGACAGCATCGCGCTGGTCGTCACCTTCCGGGTCTTCCAGGGCCTGTTCGGCGCGCTGCTGATGCCGGCCGCGCTCGGCCTGCTGCGGGCCACCTTCCCGGCCGAGAAGCTCAACATGGCCATCGGCATCTGGGGCATGGTCATCGGCGCCTCCACCGCGGGTGGCCCGATCCTCGGCGGTGTCCTGGTCGAGCACGTCAACTGGCAGTCGGTGTTCTTCATCAACGTGCCGGTCGGTGTCCTCGCGCTGGTGCTGGGCGCCCTGATCCTGCGCGACCACCGCGCGGAGAACGCGCCGCGCTCCTTCGACCTGCTCGGCATCGCCCTGCTCTCGGCCGCGATGTTCTGCCTGGTCTGGGCCCTGATCAAGGCCCCGGCCTGGGGCTGGGGCGACGGCAAGACCTGGGCGTTCATCCTCGGGTCGGTGCTCCTCTTCGCGGGCTTCGCGGTGTGGGAGACCAAGGTCAAGGAGCCGCTGATCCCGCTCGGCCTGTTCCGGTCCGTGCCGCTGTCGGCCGGTGTGGTCCTCATGGTCCTGATGGCGATCGCCTTCATGGGCGGCCTGTTCTTCGTGACGTTCTACCTCCAGAACGTGCACGGCATGAGCCCGATCGACGCCGGTCTGCATCTGCTGCCGCTCACCGGCATGATGATCGTCGGCTCGCCGCTGGCGGGCTTCGCGATCACCAAGCTCGGCCCGCGCGTCCCGCTGGCCGGCGGTATGGCGGCCACCGCGATCGCCATGTACGGCATGTCCACGCTGGAGACGGACACCGGCAGCGGACTGATGTCCCTCTGGTTCGCCCTGCTGGGCTTCGGCCTCGCCCCGGTCATGGTCGGCGCCACCGAGGTCATCGTCGGCAACGCGCCGCTCGAACTGTCCGGTGTGGCCGGTGGTCTCCAGCAGGCGGCCATGCAGATCGGCGGCAGCCTCGGTACGGCCGTGCTGGGTGCCGTGATGGCCTCCAAGGTGGACGGCGACCTGCCCTCCAACTGGACCTCCGCCGGGCTGCCCCCGCTCACCGAGGCCCAGCTCGACCAGGCGTCCGAGGCGGTCCAGGTCGGTGTGGCACCGGTGGCCGAGGGCACCCCGGCCGAGATCGCCGCGAAGATCACCGACGTCGCGCACGACACCTTCATCTCCGGCATGAGCCTGGCGTCGCTGGTCGCGGCCGGGGTCGCGCTGGTCGCGGTCTTCGTCGCCTTCCTCACCAAGCGCGGTGCGAACGCGGACGCGGGCGCGGGCGTGGGCCACATCTGACCCGCTCCCGCTCGTCTTCTCCTCGGGGCGAGGGATCCTGACGCGTCGTCAAGGAATTTCCCCTATCAGGGTGACAACGCTAAAGGTCCCTCGCCTCCGGCACACGCCCCAGGTCACAGTTGGTCAAGCCCTCCGCAAGGCAGGGCCGCCCGGGCCGCGGCGCGCTGCCGGAGGGGGACAGCGCGCCGCAACAGGGCCCGGGGCGGGGGCACATCGGGCATGAACCGCGCACACGGGGTACCCGGTCGACGACACATTCCCGGAGAAAAACAGGGAGTCGACGATGGCCGGCTTTGGACACGGCACGCGCAGGTACCCCCGCTCACGTGGCCGGACGGGGTCACGGACCGGGCCGGATAGCGCGACGCTCGGAATCGTCGGACTCGTCTGTGCCGTCGCGGGATTCTTCACCCTGGGCATCGTCCTGGGCCCGGTCGCGATCGTCTGCGGCTGGCTCTCCATGGGACGCGCCTGGTCGTCCCGGTCCGTTCCGCCGCTCGTCGCCGTCGTCCTGGGTGCCATCGACACCCTGCTGGCGATCATCTGGCTGGCGGGGGCGGCGGGACCGGGCACCGGCTGGCTCTGAGCCGGGCGGCCCGGCAGTGAACGGCCACCCCGCCGGCTCACCCGGCGCGCACCTGTTCGTGAACGGGCGGGGGTGGCGGAACCCTGAGGTTCCGCCACCCCCGCCCGTCACGGTGTGCCCGGCGCCCGGTCAGGCGTCGCCGCCCGCCGCCCCCGGGTCCGCCGCCGCCACGTCCAGCAACTGGTACCGGTCGATCGCCTGCTTCAGCAGCGACCGGTCGACCTTGCCCTCCCTGGCCAGCTCGGTCAGCACGGCCACCACCACCGACTGCGCGTCGATGTGGAAGAACCGCCGCGCCGCACCCCGGGTGTCGGCGAAGCCGAATCCGTCCGCGCCCAGCGACTGGTAGGTCCCCGGCACCCATCGGGCGATCTGGTCCGGCACCGACCGCATCCAGTCCGACACCGCCACGAACGGCCCCTCGGCCCCGGTCAGTTTGCGCGTCACGTACGGCACCCGCTGCTCCTCCTCCGGGTGCAGCAGATTGTGCCGCTCGACCTCGACGGCCTCGCGCCGCAGCTCGTTCCAGGAGGTCGCGGACCAGACGTCGGCGCGGACGTTCCACTCCTCGGCGAGGATCCGCTGCGCCTCGATCGCCCAGGGGACGGCCACCCCGGACGCCATGATCTGCGCCGGGATCGACCCCGAGGTGCCCCGGCCGATGCGGTGGACGCCCTTGAGGATGCCCTCGACGTCCACGTCCTCCGGCTCGGCCGGGTGCTGGATCGGCTCGTTGTAGACGGTGAGGTAGTAGAAGACGTCCTCGCTGTCCGGGCCGTACATCCGGCGCAGACCGTCCTGCACGATGTGCGCGATCTCGTACCCGTACGCCGGGTCGTAGGCCACACAGCCCGGGTTGGTCGAGGCGAGGAGCTGCGAGTGGCCGTCCGCGTGCTGGAGCCCCTCACCGGTCAGGGTCGTACGCCCCGCGGTCGCGCCCAGAACGAACCCGCGCGCCAACTGGTCGGCCATCTGCCAGAACTGGTCACCGGTGCGCTGGAAACCGAACATCGAGTAGAAGACATAGACCGGGATCAGCGGCTGGCCGTGCGTGGCGTACGCGGAACCCGCCGCGATCAGGGACGCCGTGCAGCCGGCCTCGCTGATCCCGTCGTGCAGCATCTGGCCGGTCGGCGACTCCTTGTAGGCGAGCAGCAGATCCCGGTCCACGGCCTCGTACTGCTGGCCGAGCGGGTTGTAGATCTTCGCACTCGGGAAGAACGAGTCCATGCCGAAGGTGCGGTACTCGTCCGGCGCGATCAGCACGAACCGCTTGCCCAGCTCCTTGTCCCGCATGAGGTCCTTGAGCAGCCGGACAAAGGCCATGGTCGTCGCGATGGACTGCTGGCCCGAGCCCTTCTTCACGCTCGCGTACACCTTGTCGTCCGGCAGCGCGAGCGGCTGGGCGCGCACGACGCGGGTCGGGACGTAACCGCCCAGGCCCTTGCGCCGGTCGTGCATGTACTGGATCTCCTCCGAGTCCCGCCCCGGGTGGTAGTACGGCGGCAGGCCGGACTCCAGCTCGCGGTCGGAGATCGGCAGGTGCAGCCGGTCCCGGAAGCCCTTGAGGTCGGCGACCGTCAGCTTCTTCATCTGGTGCGTGGCGTTGCGGCCCTCGAAGTTGGGGCCCAGCGTCCAGCCCTTGATGGTCTTCGCGAGGATGACCGTCGGCTGGCCGGTGTGCTCCACGGCCGCCTTGAACGCCGCGTAGATCTTCTTGTGGTCGTGCCCGCCGCGCCCCAGGTGCAGGATCTGGTCGTCGGTCATCCCGGACACCATCGCGCGCAGCCGCTGGTCGTCACCGAAGAAGTGGTCGCGGATGTACGCGCCGGACTCGGTGGCGTACGTCTGGAACTGGCCGTCCGGCGTGGTGTTCATCCGGTTGACCAGGATGCCGTCACGGTCCTGCGCGAGCAGCGGGTCCCAGCTCCGGTCCCAGATCAGCTTGATCACGTTCCAGCCGGCGCCCCGGAAGACCGACTCCAGCTCCTGGATGACCTTGCCGTTGCCGCGCACCGGGCCGTCGAGCCGCTGGAGGTTGCAGTTGACGACGAAGGTCAGGTTGTCCAGGCCCTCCCGGGCGGCGATCGTGAGCTGGCCGAGCGACTCCGGCTCGTCCATCTCGCCGTCCCCGAGGAACGCCCACACGTGCGACTTCGACGTGTCGGCGATCCCGCGCGCGTGCATGTAGCGGTTCATCCGCGCCTGGTAGATCGCGCCGATCGGCCCGAGGCCCATCGACACGGTCGGGAACTCCCAGAAGTCCGGCATCAGCCGCGGATGCGGATACGAGGACAGCCCGTACGGCGCCTTCGACTTCTCCTGGCGGAACGCGTCCAGGTTCTGCTCGCTCAGCCGGTCCAGCAGGAACGCGCGCGCGTAGATGCCCGGCGAGGCGTGCCCCTGGAAGAAGACCTGGTCGCCGCCGTCGCCCTCGTCCTTGCCGCGGAAGAAGTGGTTGAAGCCCACGTCGTAGAGGGAGGCGGAGGACGCGAAGGTGGCGATGTGGCCGCCGACGCCGATGCCGGGCCGCTGGGCCCTGGACACCATCACGGCCGCGTTCCAGCGGGTCGCGTTCAGGATCCGGCGCTCGATGTCCTCGTTGCCGGGGAAGAAGGGCTCGGCCCGGGTGGGGATGGTGTTGACATAGTCCGAGCTGCGCATCTCGGGCACGGCCACGCGCTTCTCGCGGGCCCGCTCGATCAGGCGCAGCATGAGGTAGCGGGCCCGCTCACGGCCGCGGTCGTCGATCGCGGCGTCGAGGGAGTCGAGCCACTCCTGGGTCTCCTCGGGATCGAAGTCAGGAACCTGACTCGGAAGGCCGCCAATGATGATCGGGTTGCGATCGGATCCGGAAGCCACGCTGGTCCTTACCTGTCAGAGGGCTGGGTGAGGCGGGGTGGGGCGCGTGCGGGGCCGTACCCGCACCGCCCCCATCGTGTACCTCGGGCGCTCAAACGTCATCTCTACCCAGAGGTAACCGGTACCTGTTCGAAACTCGTACCCTTGGATGGTTCCCAAATACACAAACAGGGCAGATAGGTGTGGTGTATGTCACCTTGAGTGTCGATGGCATGCCTGGAGTTGCGTCGACACGGCCAGGATCGTCACCGTTTCGGCGGTCCGAACCGCCGGGTACTTGCGCGATCCGCCCCGCCCGTGTGGACTACGGCCAATGCTTCGCGCACGCGCGTGGCTGAGTTATTCCCGAAACATGATCAGGAGGCAACCCGTGAGCGCGACCGCGGACCACGCGGAGGAGCGGACGAGCCCTGCCGTCAGGCTGGGGTTCCAGCCCGAGCAGGTGGTCCAGGAGATCGGCTACGACGACGACGTCGATCAGGAGCTCCGCGAGTCCATCGAGGAAGTCATCGGCAGCGAGCTGGTGGACGAGGAGTACGACGACGTGGCCGACGCCGTCGTGCTCTGGTTCCGCGACGATGACGGCGACCTGACGGATGCGCTGGTGGACGCCACCACGTACATCGAAGAAGGCGGCTCGATCCTCCTCCTCACGCCGAAGACCGGCCGGGACGGATACGTGGAACCGAGTGACATCTCGGAAGCCGCGACCACCGCCGGTCTGTCGGCGAGCAAGAGCGTCAGTGTGGGCAAGGACTGGAGCGGCAGCCGGCTGGTGACGCCCAAGGCCGCCAAGTCCAAGAAGTGACGTGAGCGCACCGGTGTGCGGGCCGGGCCGTCGTGCCCGGCCCGCACACCGGTTCCCCGCGGCTCGCTGCGTAGGGTGGTCGCACCGGTCCAGCCGGTCTCACCCAGACAGCTCCACCGAAGGGACATCTCCGCGATGGCGATCCAGGTCGGCGACAAGGCCCCCGACTTCGAGCTCAAGGACAACCACGGCCGCACCGTGCGCCTCTCCGACTTCCGGGGCGACAAGAACGTCGTGCTGCTCTTCTACCCCTTCGCCTTCACCGGCGTGTGCACCGGAGAGCTGTGCGAGGTCCGCGACAACCTGCCGAAGTTCGCCGACCGCGACACCCAGGTGCTCGCCGTCTCCAACGACTCCATCCACACCCTGCGCGTCTTCGCCGAGCAGGAGAGCCTGGAGTATCCGCTGCTCAGCGACTTCTGGCCGCACGGCGAGGTCTCGCGCGCCTACGACGTCTTCGCCGAGGACAAGGGCTGCGCGGTGCGCGGCACCTTCGTCATCGACAAGGAGGGCGTGGTCCGCTGGACCGTCGTCAACGCCCTGCCGGACGCCCGCGACCTCGCTGACTACGTCACGGCACTCGACGCGCTCTGACCCCCGGGCTCGCCGACACCCTGCGAATCTTCCCCTCCGGGGCCTGCGAGGGTCGGGAACCCGTCACTAGGATCGACTCGTTGATCCGATATCCGACGCACGACGGGGCTTCCCGCCCCCGAAGACCAATGGAGGACTCGTGGGAGTCAGCCTCAGCAAGGGCGGCAACGTATCGCTGACCAAGGAGGCCCCGGGCCTGACCGCGGTCATCGTCGGTCTGGGGTGGGACGTCCGCACCACGACCGGCACCGACTTCGACCTGGACGCGAGCGCGCTGCTGCTGAACAACGCCGGCAAGGTCGGCAGTGACGCCAACTTCGTCTTCTTCAACAACCTCAAGAGCCCCGACGGCTCCGTGGAGCACACCGGTGACAACACCACCGGTGAGGGCGAGGGCGACGACGAGGCGATCAAGGTCAACCTGGCGGCCGTCCCGGCCGACATCGAGAAGATCGTCTTCCCGGTGTCGATCTACGACGCGGAGAACCGCCAGCAGTCCTTCGGCCAGGTGCGCAACGCGTTCATCCGCGTGGTGAACCAGGCCGGCGGCGCCGAGATCGCCCGCTACGACCTCAGCGAGGACGCCTCGACCGAGACCGCCATGGTCTTCGGCGAGCTGTACCGGCACGGCGCGGAGTGGAAGTTCCGCGCCATCGGCCAGGGCTACGCCTCCGGCCTGCGCGGCATCGCCCAGGACTTCGGCGTCAACGTCTGACACGCCCCGCGCTCCGTCACCCGGCGCCGTCCCGTTTGGGCACGGCGCCGGGTGCGCAGACAACGAGAAGACGTCGTGCGACGCGGGGCGCAGGCAATCGGGAAGTACCGTCTCGGGGAGGGACCAGCATCATGGGCGTCACGCTCGCCAAGGGAGGCAACGTCTCCCTGTCCAAGGCCGCTCCGAACCTCACACAGGTGATGGTCGGACTCGGCTGGGACGCGCGCTCCACCACCGGAGCCCCCTTCGACCTCGACGCCAGCGCGCTGCTCTGCACCGGCGGCCGGGTCCTCGGCGACGAGTGGTTCGTCTTCTACAACCAGCTCAAGAGCCCGGACGGCTCGGTCGAGCACACCGGCGACAACCTGACCGGTGAGGGGGACGGCGACGACGAGTCGCTGATCGTCGACCTGCCCCGGGTGCCCGCCCAGTGCGACAAGATCGTCTTCCCGGTCTCGATCCACATGGCCGACGAGCGGGGGCAGACCTTCGGCCAGGTCTCCAACGCCTTCATCCGTGTCGTCAACCAGGCCGACGGCCAGGAACTCGCGCGCTACGACCTGAGCGAGGACGCCAGCACCGAAACCGCGATGATCTTCGGTGAGCTCTACCGCTACCAGGGCGAATGGAAGTTCCGGGCGGTGGGACAGGGGTACGCGTCCGGTCTTCGCGGCATCGCTCTAGACTTCGGAGTCAATGTTTCGTAAAGCCGGGTACGGCACGGGGGATTCCGGCTCTCGGACTTCGGTCCGGGGGGACCCCGAACACAGGATTGGGTAGCCAGTGGTTCTGAAAACCTTCGGCTGGTCGTTCGCGGTCACCGCGCTCGGCCTGGTCGCAGCGGTCTTCTACGGGGGGTGGACGGCCTTTGGCATCGTGGCGATCCTCTCCGTCCTCGAGATCTCGCTGTCCTTCGACAACGCGGTGGTCAACGCCGGAATCCTGAAGAAGATGAATGCCTTCTGGCAGAAGATCTTCCTCACCATCGGTGTCCTCATCGCGGTCTTCGGCATGCGACTGGTCTTCCCGGTCGTGATCGTCGCGATCAGCGCCAAGGTCGGACCGATCGACGCGGTCGACCTCGCGCTCAACGACAAGGACCACTACCAGGAACTCGTGACCGACGCACATCCGTCGATCGCCGCCTTCGGTGGCATGTTCCTGCTGATGATCTTCCTCGACTTCATCTTCGAGGACCGTGACATCAAGTGGCTCGCCTGGCTGGAGCGCCCGCTGGCCAAGCTCGGCAAGGTCGACATGCTGTCGGTCTGCGTCGCCCTGATCGTCCTGATGATCACCTCGATGACCTTCGCGACCCACGCCCACCAGCACGGCGGCGCACACGTCGACAAGGCGCAGACGGTCCTGCTCTCCGGTATCGCCGGTCTGATCACCTACATGATCGTCGGCGGACTCTCCGGCTACTTCGAGGACCGCCTCGAAGAAGCGGAGGAGCGCGAGCACGAGGAGGAGGAAGCCGCCGAGCGGGCCGGCAAGCCCAAGTCCGCGGTCCTCCTGGCCGGCAAGGCCGCGTTCTTCATGTTCCTCTACCTGGAAGTGCTGGACGCCTCCTTCTCCTTCGACGGCGTGATCGGCGCCTTCGCCATCACCAACGACATCGTCCTGATGGCGCTGGGCCTCGGCATCGGCGCGATGTACGTCCGTTCGCTCACCGTCTACCTGGTCCGCCAGGGCACCCTCGACGACTACGTCTACCTGGAGCACGGCGCGCACTACGCGATCGGCGCCCTCGCCGTGATCCTCATGGTCACCATCCAGTACCAGATCAACGAGGTCATCACCGGCCTCGTCGGCGTGGTCCTGATCGGCTGGTCCTTCTGGTCCTCCGTCCGCCGCAACCGCGCGCTGGCGGCGGCCGAGGGAAAAGACCTGAGCTCGGACGAGAAGACTGAGGTCTCGTCCGGGGTGTGATCACCTTCCGGGTGAGGAACGCTCTGAGCGGGGCGGCCGTCGAGGAGATGTCCTCCACGGCCGCCCCGTCGGTTCACCAGTGGCGTCGAGGTGGGGGCGGGAATGGGTTTCTTCGACGGGCTCTTGGGCAGCCGCACGACCGACTTCGACTCGGGCAACGCGGCCACCAACGCCATCGAGCTGACCAAACGGCATCATCAGGTCTCGCTCACCAAACAGGGCGCGGCCACCGGCAACCTCCGGGTCAATCTGACCTGGCGGATGCGGACCTCCGACATCGGCGGACCGCAGCGCGAGAGCCTGCTGCGCCACCCCTTCAAGGCCCTGCGGCCCCCCGAGGTCCTCGGACACAGCCAGAGCATGGTCAACGTCGACCTCGACCTCGGCTGTCTGTACGAGCTGGCCGACGGCACCAAGGGCGTCGTCCAGCCCCTGGGCGGCCTCCTCGGCGACGTGAACGCGCCCCCGTACGTCAAGCTCAGCGGCGACGACCGCTTCGGCTCGGCGTCCGGGGAGACGATGTACGTCAACCTCGACCACCGCGACGACATCAAACGGCTGCTGGTGTTCGTCTACATCTACGACCAGACCCCGGCCTTCGACCGCACCCACGCGATCGTGACGCTCTTCCCCAGCAACGGCCCGCGCATCGAGATAGGTCTCGACGAACGGCACCCCCAGGCGCGCTCCTGCGCGGTGGTGATGATCGAGAACGTCAAGGGGGAACTGATCGTCCGCCGCGAGGTCCGCTTCGTCTACGGCTTCCAGGGCGAGCTGGACCGGCTGTACGGGTGGGGACTCCAGTGGGGGCGCGGCTACAAGTCCAAGGTGGAGAAGTAGCCCCTCCCGCCCCGCACCGCGGGCCCTCCCGCCCTCAGCCGCCCTCAGCGTCCGATGAACTGCGGCCCCTGGGGCGGCATCCGGAACGGCCCGTCCGGATAGCCGTAACCGTGCGTCGGCAGGTTCGGCGGATAGCCGTACGCCGGCTGCTGAGCCGGTACCGCCGACGCGGACACCGACGCCGGCTGCTCCGGCGGCAGCGGCTGCGACAGGCTCGGCGCCGACGGCACGGGGGCGGGCGCGGGATCCGCGGCCGCCGCCTCCTCCGACTCGTCCACCGAGATGCCGAAGTCCGTCGCCAGCCCCTTGAGACCGTTGGAGTAGCCCTCGCCGAGCGCCCGGAACTTCCACTGGTCGCCCCGGCGGTACAGCTCGCCGCAGATCAGCGCGGTCTCCTCGCCGGTCTCCGGGCGGATGTCGAAGGTCGCCAGCGGGGCGCCCTCGGCGGCCGCGTCGTACAGCAGGATGGTGAGGGAGCGCACCCGGTCGAAGGTGACGCCGTCCGCCGAGGCGACCACCAGGATCCGGCCGACATCGGGCTCGACACCGGTCAGCTCCGTCTGGACGGTGTCGGTGAGACCCTCGGCGACCCGCTTCTTGCCGAGCCGCCAGACCTTCCCCGAAGGATGCCGGGGCTGGTTGTAGAACACGAAGTCCTCGTCGGAGCGCACACGGCCGTCCGGGCCGAGGAGCAGCGCCGAGGCGTCGACGTCCGGGACCCCCTGCCCGGGTGTCCAGCGCAGCACGGCACGCACCGTGGCGGCCTTGAGCGGGACGTTGGACCCCTTCAGCATCGCGTGCGTCATGCGGTCATCCTGCCCTCTCGGTCCTGATCACGACAACGCGGGGTGAGGCACTCCGCACAGGCGAGTTACCTGATATTCATGCCTGCGGGGAACCCCGGACATGGACTTCTACGTACTATTACCGGCCACCTCATACTCAATCCACAGTCTTACCGGGCATCACGGGGGAGATTTATGCGTCATTTCGGGCACCTCACCCCTGAGGTGCGGCAGCGACTGTTCCACCGCGAGCCCTGCGAGTTCGACACGGACTCCCCGGCCCGGCTGCTCGCCGCCGCCCTGGGCGCCACCCTCTACAGCCCCGCCACCCGGCCCCGGCTCGCCGACGACATCGTCAAGCAGACCGGGCGCGGCGTGGTCTCCATGGTGCTGTGCCTGGAGGACTCCATCGGCGACGAGGACGTGGCGGCGGGCGAGGAGAACCTCGTCCGGCAGTTCGCCGACCTCGCGGGCCGCCCCGGCCTGGAGCGGCCCCTGCTGTTCATCCGGGTGCGCACCCCCGAGCAGATCCCCGACCTGGTCGCCCGCCTCGACCCGCACACCCGGCTGCTCAGCGGCTTCGTCTTCCCGAAGTTCACCGAGGAGCGCGGCATCCCGTTCCTGGAGGCCCTGGCGGCCGCCGAGAGCGCGAGCGGCCGCCGGCTGTTCGGCATGCCCGTCCTGGAGACGCCCGAGCTGATGTACCGCGAGTCCCGGGTGGAGTCCCTGGAGGGCATCGCCCGCGCCGTCGACAAGTACCGCCACCGGGTCCTCGCGCTGCGCCTCGGCGTCACCGACTTCTGCTCCTCCTACGGCCTGCGCCGGGCCCCCGACATGACGGCCTACGACGTCCAGATCGTCGCCTCCGTGATCGCCGACGTGGTGAACATGCTGGGCCGCGCCGACGGCACCGGGTTCACGGTCACCGGCCCGGTCTGGGAGTACTTCCGGGTCCCGGAGCGCATGTTCAAGCCGCTTCTGCGCAACAGCCCCTTCCTTGAGGGGCAGGCCGTGGAGCTGCGCGAGAGACTGATCGAGCACGCGATGGACGGGCTGCTGCGCGAGATCTCCCTCGACCACGCCAACGGCCTGCTGGGCAAGACCTGCATCCACCCCTCGCACGTCCCGGCCGTGCACGCGCTGTCCGTCGTCAGTCACGAGGAGTACAGCGACGCGGCGGACATCCTGCGGCCGGAACGCGGCGGTGGGGGTGTCCTCAGGTCGCAGTACACGAACAAGATGAACGAGGTGAAGCCGCACCGCGCATGGGCCGAGCGGACCATGCTCCGGGCGGAGGTCTTCGGCGTGGCCAACGAGGACGTCAGCTTCGTCGACCTGCTCGCGGCCGGCATCCCGGCTGAACCCACCTCACGATCTAGGGACGCATGAGTAACGCAGTGAACAACGGGGTCTGGTCCGGCACCTGGGTGGCCGAGCGGCTCGGGGTCGAGCTGGTCGGCGACGACACGCTGACGGGCATGCTGGGGCTGGCCCTGCGCCGCAACCCCAAGCGGGCCCATCTGCTGGTCTCGCACGTCCTCGGCAAGCACGTACCGCAGTCCCCGTCCGTGGTCCACGGCCACGGCCTCGCGCTGGGGCAGCGGGTGCGCGCGCTGCTCGGCGCCGAGGCGGCCGGCGCGGTCGTCCTCGGCTACGCGGAGACGGCCACCGGCCTCGGCCACAGCGTCGCGGACGGCCTGGGCGGCGCGCCCTATCTGCACTCCACCCGGCGGCCGGTCGCGGGCGTCGCGACGGCCGGCGGCTTCGAGGAGTCGCACTCCCACGCCACCTCCCATCTGCTGCTGCCGGAGGACCCGGCACTGCTGGTCGGGGACGGCCCGCTGGTCCTCGTCGACGACGAGTTCTCCACAGGGAACACGGTGCTGAACACCGTGCGCGATCTGCACGCCCGGTATCCGCGGCGGCGGTACGTGGTGGTCGCCCTCGTGGACATGCGCTCGGCGGCGGACGCGGGACGGCTGGAGGACTTCGCGCGGGAGATCGGGGCGAGGGTCGATCTGGTGGCGGCGGCGTCGGGGACGGTGCGGCTGCCGGACGGGGTCCTGGAGAAGGGCCAGGCGTTGGTGGCGGCCCACGAGGCGTCCGCGGAGGGCCTTGCGGACAGCTCCCCAGGGGCGCGGGGAACTGTGCGACCGGCCCCCACCGGGCCGCACCCGGACGAGAACCCGTCGCACCCCGTGCGCGTCGATCTGGGCTGGCCGCAGGGTCTGCCGGACGGCGGCCGGCACGGGTTCACGCAGGCGCACCGCGAACGCCTGGACGCCGCCCTGCCAGGGATGGGCGCCCGGCTCGCCGAGGCGATACCCGAGGGCGCCTCGCGCGTCCTCGTCCTCGGCTTCGAGGAGCTGATGTACGCCCCGCTGCGGCTCGCCCGCGAGCTGGAGCGTCTGGTTCCCGCCGAGGTCCGCTACTCCACCACCACCCGCTCGCCCGTCCTCGCGGTCGACGACCCCGGGTACGCGATCCGCAGCCGGATCGTCTTCCCGGCGCACGACGACCCGGCCGACGGCCCCGGCGAGCGCTACGCCTACAACGTGGCCGGCGCGGGCTTCGACGCCGTCGTCGCCGTCGTGGACTCCGTCGCCGACACCGCCGCGCTGCACGCCCCCGACGGCCTGCTCGCGACGCTCGCCGCGCACACCCCGCACGTGGTCCTCGCGGTCGTACCGTCGTACGTGCCCGCGCCGCTGTATGTACCCGACCTGCCGGAAGAGAGCCCCATGCTGCCCGAGCCCCTCCGCGGCCCCGCCTTCTCCTCGTATCCGCCCGAGGAGGTCGGCTGGCTGCTCCAGGACCTCTCGGACGTCACCCTGGAGGCGCCGACCGAGGAGCGGGAGGAGGCCATCCAGAGCGGCGGCGCGCACTACGCCGAGTCGCTGCCGGTGGAGTACCAGCCGAGCGAGCAGTACCAGCGGCTGTTCCACGCCGCCCTGGAGACCTCCGCGGCCCGCCTCGCGCAGGCCGTCGGTGTCGTCACCGAGACCGTGATCGCCGAGCGCTCGCCGCGGCCGGTGCTGGTCTCCCTCGCCCGCGCCGGCACCCCGGTCGGTGTGCTGATGCGCCGCTGGGCCCGGTACCGGCACGGCCTCGACCTGCCGCACTACGCCGTGTCGATCGTGCGCGGCCGGGGCATCGACGCCAACGCGCTGCGCTGGCTGGCCGCCCACCACGACCCGCGGGACGTGGTGTTCGTGGACGGCTGGACCGGCAAGGGCGCCATCACCCGTGAACTGGCCGTGGCGATCGAGGAGTTCGAGGCGGCAGGGGGCGCGGCCGGCTTCGACCCGGAGATCGCGGTGCTCGCCGACCCGGGCTCCTGCGTGCGCACGTACGGCACCCGCGAGGACTTCCTGATCCCCTCCGCCTGCCTCAACTCCACCGTCTCCGGCCTCATCTCGCGGACCGTGCTGCGGGCCGACCTGGTCGGTCCCGACGACTTCCACGGCGCGAAGTTCTACCGCGAACTGGCCGGCGCGGACGTCTCGGTGGCGTTCCTGGACGCGGTGGCCGCCCGCTTCGACGAGGTCGCCGACGCGGTGGCCGGCGCGGTCAAGGAACTCCTCGCCGCCGACCGCACCCCCACCTGGGAGGGCTGGGCGGCCGTCGAGCGCATCAGCGAGGAGTACGGCATCCACGACGTGAACCTCGTCAAGCCCGGCGTCGGCGAGACCACCCGGGTGCTGCTGCGCCGGGTGCCCTGGAAGATCCTGGCGCGGGCCGGCGCGGGCGCCGACCTGGACCATGTCCGCCTGCTCGCCGAACAGCGCGGGGTACCGGTCGAGGAGGTCGGCGAACTGCCGTACACCTGCGTCGGGTTGATCCACCCGCAGTACACGCGCGGGGCGACCGGTGCCGACGGCCGGGCGGTGTCGGTCTGATGCCGGTGATGGTGGCGAGCGACCTCGACCGTACGCTCATCTACTCGTCGGCCGCGCTGGCGCTGACGATGCCGGACGCGCGGGCGCCCCGGCTGCTCTGTGTGGAGGTGCACGAGAGCCGTCCGCTGTCGTTCATGACGGAGACGGCGGCCGGGCTGCTGACCGACCTCGGGGACACGGCCGTGTTCGTGCCGACGACCACCCGGACCCGCAAGCAGTATCTGCGGATCAACCTCCCCGGCCCGGCCCCGAAGTACGCGATCTGCGCGAACGGCGGGCACATCCTGGTCGACGGCGTCTCCGACCCGGCGTGGCACGCGGCCGTGACCGCGCGGCTGGCCGAGGAGTGCGCGCCGCTGGAGGAGGTCGGGGAGCATCTGGAGCGGACCGCCGACCCGTTGTGGGTGCGCAAGCACCGGATCGCCGAGGACTTCTTCGTCTATCTCGTGGTGGAGCGCGAGCTGCTGCCCGAGGAGTGGGTGAAGGAGCTGGCGGCCTGGGCGGAGAACTGCGGCTGGACGGTCTCCCTCCAGGGCCGCAAGATCTACGCCGTCCCGAAGCCGCTCACCAAGAGCGCGGCCGTGCGCGAGGTGGCGCGCCGCACCGGCGCGGAACTGACGCTGGCCGCCGGTGACTCGCTGCTCGACGCCGATCTGCTGCTCGCGGCCGACCGCGGCTGGCGGCCGGGCCACGGCGAGCTGGCCGACACCGAGTTCACGGCCCCCGGCCTCACCGCCCTGCCGGAGCGGGGCGTGCTGGCCGGGGAGCGCATCCTGCGGGAGTTCCTCAGGGTGTCGAGGGCGCCCCGGTAGGGTCCGTCCGGTTTCAGGAGCAGCAGCCTCCGCCGCAGCAGCCGCCTCCGCCCCCGCCGCCCCCACCGGGCGCGGGGGCGGACGTCGTACCGCCCACGGCGACGGCTGAGAGGAGTTTCACAGTGTCGCCGTGACCTGCCGGGCAGTCGGCGGGCGCGGCGGATTCCGCCATCGGGCGGCTCAGTTCGAATGTGTCACCGCAGGTCCGGCAGCGGTACTCGTAGCGAGGCATGGCCACAGGCTAATCCCCGCAGGCCGGACGAGGCGCCCTTCGTTTCGGCTGTGTTCACTTCTGTCGATTTCTTATGTGGAGAATTTGCGAAGCGCGCTGGTAATTTGTGGGTGCCTCGATGAGCCGCGAGGTCGGGGGGATTCAGGGTTTGCAGCCGCGTCCACGGCAACCATGTCAGACCTTCGTACGTCTGTACGTCTGCCTGTGCGAGCATTTCGATGTGCGGAGGGAGACGCGACGTGACACAGAGGGGGCGGGGGGAGGAGCCCCAGGAGCCCGACGCCACCATGCAGCTGAAGGTCCCTGCCTCTTTCCGGGCGGACGAGACCATGCAACTGCGGGTGTCGGATATTCCAGACATACCCGAGAACACGTCATCCGACAACACAGGTACATCGGATAAAGCGGATAGGGCGGATAAGGCGGGAAGGGCGGAAAAGCCCGGCCGTTCCGGAAACCCGCGCAAGGCGCCCCGTCCCTCCCTCCTGGCCCGGCTCTCCGCCGCCCTCGGCCCCCGGTTCGCCCCGCTCGTCGCGGTCCTGGCCCCCTACGCGGCCCGTCTCGCTCCCTACGCCCGCAAGCTCCGCCCGCTCTACCCGCGCCCCGGCCGGGCCGGCTGGCGGCGCTGGATACCCTCCTGGCGGCAGGTCGTGGGGGGCTTCTTCGCGTCCATAGGTCTCAGCGCGATGTTCCTGGTCGTCGCCTACGCGGCCACCGACGTGCCGGACAACCTCAACACGTACGCCACCCAGCAGGACAACGTGTACTTCTGGGCCGACGGTTCACCCATGGCCCGTACCGGCTGGGTGCAGCGGCAGGCGATGCCGCTGGAGGACATCCCCGAGGACGTCCGCTGGGCCGTCCTCGCGGCCGAGAACGCCAGCTTCTACAGCGACCCCGGCATCTCCTTCAAGGGCGTCAGCCGCGCCCTGTTCCGCACCCTCGGCCAGGGCGACACCCAGGGCGGCTCCACCATCACCCAGCAGTACGTCAAGAACGTCTACCTGAGCCAGGACCAGACGATCCGGCGCAAGTTCACCGAGGCGATGATCTCCCTCAAGCTCGACAACCAGATGAGCAAGGACGACATCCTCGAGGGCTACCTCAACACGAGCTGGTTCGGCCGCGGCACCTACGGCATCCAGCGCGCCGCCCAGGCGTACTACGGCAAGGACGTCAGCGAACTCAACGCCAGCGAGGCCGCGTTCCTCGCCGCGCTCCTCAAGGGCGCGGGCCTGTACGACCCGACGCTCACCTCCGCCAACCGGGCCCGGGCCGTGGAGCGCTGGTCCTGGACCCTGGACCGGATGGTCGAGATCGGCAAGCTGTCCAAGGCCGAGCGGGCGACCTACAAGAAGTTCCCCGAGCCGCTGAAGACCAACCCGCTCTACGACACCGGTGAGCAGAGCGACTACCTGGTCGAACTCGCCGCCCAGTACGCCAAGAAGAGCGCCGGGATCTCCGACAAGGACTTCGACCTCGGCGGCTACCAGATCTACACGACGTTCGACAAGAACCGGCAGGACCAGCTCACCGAGTCGGTCACCAAGGCCCGCGCGAAGGTCCTCGAGGACGAGCCCAAGAAGGCCAAGACGGCCCACTACGGGGCCGCGTCGGTGGACGCCGACGGACGGATCCTGGCCGTCTACGGCGGCCCCGACCACCGTAAGCAGGGCTACAACGAGTCCAACGCCACCACCGTCCCGGCCGGCACCGCCTTCACGCCGTTCGTGTACGCGGCCGCGCTGGAGAACGGCGTCCACAAGACCCGCGACGGGGAGACCACCCCGGTCACCGGGGAGTCGCTCTACAACGGCGACAACAAGGTGCCCGTGACCACCCCGGAGGGCCCCTACTGGGACCGCAGCGGCCGCAAGGTCGCCGCCGAGAACGACGGCGGGCGCGACTACGGGCAGATCTCCCTGCGGCGGGCCATGGAGCTGTCGGTGAACACGCCGTTCATGCAGCTCGGCATGGACACCGGTCTGGACGTGGTGCGCAGGACCGCGGAGGACTCCGGCTTCCTGCCCTCCAGCATCGGCGCCCAGGTGCCCGCCCTGTCGCTGGGCAGTTCCACGCCGAGCGCCATCCGGATGGCGAGCGGCTACTCCACCTTCGCGGCCGACGGCCGGCACACCGAGCCGTACTCCGTCCGCAAGATCACCAAGAACGGTTCGCGGGTCGCCCTGGACACCCCCGCCGCCCGGCGGGCGGTCGGCGAGGACGTGGCCCGGGAGGTCAGCGCCGCCCTGGCCGGCAACTTCCGCAACGCCCACCCCTCCGACGTCCCCCCGGCCCGGGGCACGGAAGGCGGACAGGCGGGGGCCGGCGCCGCGGAGGTGGCCGGAAAGGCGGGGACCACCGCGACCGACACGGCAGCCTGGTACGTGGGCACCGCCAAGGACGTGTCCACGGCGGTCGTGCTGTACCGCATCGACCTCGGCAAGAGTCTTGAACCGCTACCCCTGGAGGGCATCGCCGGACCGACCGACGACAGCGTCCCGTACGGCATCTGGTCAGGTGCCATGAGCCCGCTCGACTGACCGACGAGCAGGCCCTGTGTCCCCAACTTCCGGAGAATGAGCTGCACATGAAGTCACCGTCGGGCCGCCGACGCAAGGCACCGGAACCGCGCCGCCCCGCGACCACGCACCCGGGGTTCCTGACCCTGGCCGCGCTGCTCGTCGTCGCGTCCCTCGTGGGCGGCTATCTGGTGCTCAACCGGACGGCCAACACCGCGCCGACCGCGTCCTCGGGGGAGAGCAAGAGGGACGCGGCGAAGTCCAAGGAGCCGAAGTGGGACGGCAAGACCCATGTCCTGGGGGACGGCTCCACCTCGTACACGGGGCCGCAGACGGGCCAGTTGAAGGCGGTGCCGCTCAAGCCCGGTGAGAAGCCTCCGCAGTTCGTGGTCTTCTCCTGGGACGGCGCGCTGATGGGCGACGACGGACTGTTCGAGCACTACCGGGACATGGCCAAGCAGTACAACGCGCACATGACCTTCTTCCTCACCGGCATCTACCTGCTGCCCAAGAGCAAGAAGGACCTCTACGACCCGCCCCAGCACGACCAGGGCAGCGCGGCGATCAGCTTCCCCACCGACGACCACATCCGCACCACACTGGAGCAGCTCGGCGAGGCGTGGAAGGAGGGCAACGAGATCGGCACCCACTTCAACGGCCACTTCTGCGGCGCCAAGGGCGGCGGGGACTGGAGCGTCGAGGAGTGGAAGAGCGAGATCGACCAGTTCTTCGAGTTCGCGGAGAAGTGGAAGACCAACACCGGCTACACGGACATGGATCCGCTGCCCTTCGACTTCAAGAAGGAGGTCACCGGCGGCCGTGCCCCCTGCCTGGAGGGCCAGGCGAACCTGCTGAAGGCCGCCAAGAGCTACGGCTGGCGCTACGACGCCTCCTCCGCCGGCGACTTCCAGATCTGGCCGACGAAGAAGGACGGCATCTGGGACTTCCCGCTCCAGGGGCTCCCGTACGGCGACATCCAGGCGCTGTCCATGGACTTCAACTTCCTCTACAACCAGACCGGCGGCGAGACCGAGGGCGATCCGGCCAAACGCCCGCAGTGGCAGCAGCAGACCATCGACGCCTACATGGCCGGCTTCAACCGGGTGTACTACGGCAGCCGGGCGCCGATGTTCATCGGCAACCACTTCGAGGACTGGAACGGCGGCATCTACATGAAGGCCGTCGACCACGTCATCGAGAACGTGTGCACCAAGAAGGACGTCAAGTGCGTGTCCTTCAAGGAGTTGGCCGACTGGATGGACGTCCAGACGCCCGCCACCCTGGAGCGGCTGCGCAGCCTGGATCCGGCCCAGTCGCCGGACTGGTCGACCGTCGTGAAGTGACACGTGGTGACCTGAAGTGACGTGCGGTGGAGGGGTGGTTGGCGTAACCAAACCTCAACCGCATCCCCCTTCACAGGAGCTGCACACGGCGTGCGAAGATGCCGTACTCCGGCAACCCACCGCCGGGGCAAGAGGGGAAACATCAGTGAAGTCAAGGAAATTGCGGCCGACACGCCGCAGAGCCACGATAATCGGCGCGGCCGCGACCTCGGTCGTCGCCGGAGTCGCGCTGCTGCCCAACTGGATGGCGGGCGCCACGGTCGTCGACGACCCCACGGTGGACGCCAAGACCAAGGCCACCTTCCAGCGCCTCGCGGACGCGGTCTTCACCGACCGCACCGACGCCCTGGTGGCCGGCAAGCAGGGCGACCGGTCCAAGCCGCTGACCGACGGCTTCTCGGGCAAGGTCCGGCTGTCGACGGGCACCGCCCGCGGTGAGGACGCCGCGCTGTCGGCCCTCGGCAAGCGCAAGGACAAGCTCGCGAAGGCCGGCGAGAAGTACAGCAAGGCCGCCACCACGGTCACCCTGAACGCCACGCGCGTCACGGGCCGCACCGCCAAGGCCGCGGTCACCGAGACCACGACCCTGACCTACGCCCAGGCGTCGGCCGGCGAGCCGAAGACCACCGGCTTCCAGTCGAACCACGAGCTGACGTTCAAGGCCGACCGCCGCGGCAACTGGCAGCTCACGGACATCCGCGACACCGACCAGGGCGGCCTCGCGGTGAACACCGTCGAGGAGCCGGCCACGGTCACGGTGGCCACCACGACCGCCGCCAACACCACGCCGAGCGCGGCGCGCGCGGCGACCACGCGCAACCCGGTCGCCGTCCCCAAGACCGGCACCACGTACGACTACAAGGCGATGGCGGCCTACGCCGAGAAGTACTGGAACGTCTACAACAAGGACTACCCGGACTTCAACGGCCAGGGCGCGGGCGGCGACTGCACGAACTTCGTCAGCCAGTCCCTGAAGGCGGGCGGCTGGAAGCACGCCCCCGGGTACGTCTACGACTACACCAAGTGGTTCGGCAACGCCGAGATCCAGTCCCACTCGTTCATCGGCGTCAACGAGTGGTCCTGGTTCGCCCAGAACTCCAAGCGGACCACGGCGCTCGCCAACGTGTACCAGCTCGAGATCGGCGACGTCCTCCAGATGGACTTCGACCGCGACGGGTCCAAGGACCACACGATGATCGTCACCGCCAAGAGCGGCGGCGTGCCGTACGTGACGTACCACTCGAACAACACCCTGCGCCGCTCGGTGGCGAGCCTCGTGGCCTCGTACCCGAACGCGTACTACTACGCCTACCGCACCTGATCAGGCCCAGGCCGGCTCAGGACGGGTAGTTCTCCCGCCGCTCACGCTGACGGTCGTGTTCCTCGGCCAGTTCGGGGTGGCGGGCCCGCCAGTACGGGTTGTCGTGCGGCAGGGCCGATCCGACCCTGCCGTACATCCCGAACACCATCAGCAGAATGCCGATGACGAAACTGAGCATGCAGTTCTGGATCTGGAAGGCCAGGAAGTTGTAGTCGGTCTCTATCAGCGCCATGTTCACGAAGCCGCTGAGGATGAACAGGATGCCGAGCGTCATGTTCAGCGTGGAGGCGAAGTTCCCGCCGATCACCATGCCGACGAACAGCAGCAGTCCGACGGCGATCGACAGCCAGCTCAGGGCGCCGTTGGTGTTGAGGCCCCAGACCTCGTCACCGCCGGTGTCGAAGAAGCCGATCTTGTCGATGACGCCGAAGATCCCGAAGACGAGCAGGGCCAGGCCCATCAGCCCGGCGCCGATCCGGTAGACCCTGTTCAGGCGGTGGTCGACGGGCAGATGATCGTCGATCCTGATCCGCCGCTTGTGTTCGGAGCGCACTGCGTGGGCCGCCATCTCCGCCTCCCGAGGGGTGAGACATGCCGGCGGGGGCCGTACCACCCAATATCCGCTCCCCGGGGGCGGGCAGCAACGCGGTGACGGGACCGGCGGCCGGTCAGCCGGCCGTGCCCCGCTCCTCCCGGATCCGGGCGACGACGTCCGCGACCGCCCGCCGCACGCCCTCCGTCTCGGTCAGGAAGTGCCAGTAGTCGGGGTGCCGGCCCTCCAGCGTGGCGACCGCCCGCTCCAGCCGCGCCACCGCCTCGTCCAGCGGGCGCGCGTCCCGCGGATCCGGGGTGGTGCGGCCGGCCATCGCCAGCCGCTGGGCGTCCCGGATCGCGAACCGGGTCCGCTCGATCTCCTGCCCCGGGTCCTTCTGCACGGCGTTCAGCCGGGCCAGCCGGTCACCGGCGGCCGAGACCGCCTCGTCGGTGGTGTTCAGCAGCGCGCGGGCCGTGGACAGCAGCGCGGTGGCGTCCGGCCAGCGCTGCGCGTCCCGCGCGGCCTGCGCCTCGGTGAGCTTGCGCTCGGCCTGTGCCACATGCTCCACGGCGTCGTCCGGGACCTGCTGGAGGTCCTGCCAGCAGGCGGCCGTGAACCGTCGCCGCAGCTCGCTCAGGATCGGCTCCACCTGCCCGGAGCGGGTCGTCAGCGCCTGCGCGCGGGTCCGCAGCGACACCAGCCGGCGGTCGATCTCGGCGGCCCGCTCCGGCAGCCGCTCCGCCTCCGCCCGGATCGCCCCGGCCTGCCGCGCCACCCGCTCGGCCCGCTCCAGCGTCTGCGGTACGCCGTGCTGCCCCGCGCCCTGGTTCAGCAGGGTCAGCTCGGGCGCCAGCGCCGCCAGCCGCGCCGCCAGATCGTCCGCCCGCAGCCCCGTGGCCCGTACGGCGTCCAGTGCGCCGGAGGCGGCCGACAGGGCCTGCCGGGCCCGCTCCACGGCGGGCGCCAGCCGGGCGAGCTGGGTCTCGGCCTTGCCGAGCAGCGGACCCAGCCCGTCGGTGAAACGGTCCAGCTCCTGCTTGACCCGGCCCAGCTCGTCCTTGGCGCGGGTCAGTTCGGTGCGGGCCCGGGCGGCGGTGGCGGCCTCCAGGTCGTCCCGGTCGAGGTCGTGGGCGTCGACGGCCTGGATGTACTGGTGGCTGACCTCGTCGATCCGCCGGCCGAGCGCCTCGAAGTCCGCGACGGCGCGGCGGGCGGCGGGGGAGTCGTCGACCGCGGTGATCGTCTCGATCGAGATCCGCAGGTCCCGCTGGGCGGTGTCCAGCTCGTAGAAGGCGGCCGCTGCGGCGTCCTTGGCCGCCTGCGCCTCGGCCCGCTGGCTCTCCGCCCGCCCGCCGAACCAGCGCCGGGTACCGCCCCCGGCGAACGCGGCGGACAGCGCCGGCGCGAGCAGGACCGCGGGCAGCGCGACGAGCGTCAGAGTGTCCTGGAGGCTCTTGAGCATGCCGGATCGGGCGCGCGGCCTCGACGGCGAGTTCGGCTGCGCTGGTGTCGCCGTCACATCCCTCTCCCGTACGTCCGCCCTGCCCGGATGTCATTCTCCCACCCGTTAGGGACGAACACACGACCGCGTCAGTTCGCCGTTCGGCCGGTGACTTCGCCCCCACCGCCCCGAAACGTGTTTGCCGGACACCGCCCCACGCCATGTAGGCTGTCGACTCGTTCACGGGTGCGTAGCTCAGGGGTAGAGCGCCTGCCTTACAAGCAGGATGTCGGCGGTTCGAAACCGTCCGCGCCCACCAGTGACCTCTGACCTGCATAGACAGACCAGATGGACCACGTGAAGCGGCTTGGCTCCGGTATCAGACCCGGTTAGGCAAGCCGCTTCGCCATGTGGAACTTGCCTAGCCCAGGACACGCAGGAGCTACCCCGTGTCGGCACAGGCCCGGAAGAGTCCTCTCAGGGCGTCTCACGGAACCACCAGGACCACCACGCTCCGATCCATCCCCCGCCAGCCAGACCGGTCAGACATCCGGCAGGCCACGGCTCAGGACTATGCAACCCACCTCAGAGCCAGCAACAACAAGCACGGTCGGCCATACACGGAGAAGACGGTTCGGTCTTACGTGGAAGCTGTCAGGGCCCTGGACCAGTGGATGAGCCGAGAGGGCGTGGAGGGAGACTTTCTCTCCGTCGGAACAGACACGCTGAACCTGTTCTTCCGGGCCTACTTCCAGGCTCACAGTCAGGGCGGAACGAACAGCACGCAGAGGAACCTTCGCCCGTTCTTCATGTGGCTGGAGGAGGAGCACGACCACACCAATCCGTACCGAGACAAGAAGTTCCAGCGGTACGCGCCTCCCTCAGCCGGTAGGCCCAAGACCCTGAGCCAGGAGTTCATTCGGGATCTGCTCAGGACCACAGGCAACGGCAGTCCGAAGGTTCGGGAGTTCGAGAAGGTCAGGGACCACGCAATCATCAGGGCCCTCACGGAGGGGTTGAGGTCTGAGGAGTTGCTGTCTCTCCGTCTGGATTCCCTCGACCTGGAACAGGGCTTGGCTCAGGTGGTTCCCCTCAAGGATGCGAGAGCCACGGGAGAGGGCAGGATCATCCCGCTTCAGCCCAAGACTGTGGTTGCTCTGAGCCGGTACATCAGGGCCAGGGAGGCTCACAAGATGGCCGACCTGGATTGGTTGTGGCTGGGCACTCGGAACCGTGGGCACCTCACGTACTCCGGTCTCTATCGGATGGTGAACCGCAGGGCCAAGGAAGCCGGGTATGAGGGCTGTCATCCGCATCAGTTCAGGCACACGGCAACAGATGACCTGCTCTCCGCTGGGGTATCGGGAGAGGACGTCATGACTATCCAGGGGTGGAAGGATCCCACCATGCTCCGTCGCTATGCCTCAGACATGGCTGTGAGCAGGGCTGTGAAGGTGGCTAAGAAGCTGGGGGATAGGTACTAGCCCTCTCCGGTGGGGATGCTCCTGACGTCCGCTCCACGGGAGCTAAGAGGCAATGAGAGGGGTCGTGCTCCGTAGGGAGTGCGGCCCCTTCTCCATGTCCAGGATGAGTGCCCGTGGGTGCCCGCTGCAAAGATGCGGGGAAGTGCCCACATAAAGTAAAATGGACATGTAGCCAAGTCATGCCCTTGAGGGAGTGGCAGGCTGCATCTCCGTTACTGACAGGGTTGGCTCCGTGGGGGTCAGCCCTTGAGGTGGTAGGAGAACCTTTTCTCCCTCCGTTGGTTGGTTCAGTAGTTGAGGCTCGATGGTCTATGTGACTGTCGGGCCTCTTCTATTTCACCCAAGCCAGACCGACACCCCCGCCTGTGGAACTTGCATTGGGATACGTGTATCCACCGGCAGTCCGACATTCCAAGCACAACCAAGACCAGGAGGTCTAGCTATGCGCAAGTACTACACCAAGACCGTCAAGGGAGTTCGCTGCATCCGTTGCCGTGACCACTTCCCGAGCATCAAGGATCTGACCAAGCACTACGCATCGGACGGAAAGTGCCTAACGGTTCTACTGCCAGAGAATATCGAGGGAGCGGCGTAAGGCTCTCTGCGACTCCCTCTCGGGGCCGCAGACACCTATCTGAACAACTACATAACACCGGACACGCAAGCCTCTGTATCGCGAGTGCAGGGGCTTCCTTGATGCCGGGGAGCATTACTGGGTGGCCAGGCTGGAAGGGGTCGCAATCCAAGCGGCCTGGCCCACCATCGCAAGGACGTACCACCAATGACTATCAACAATCCTAACAAGGGGATGCAGTGTGTAGCACTTGACGAGAATGGCGTTCAGTGCGGAGAACCGGGGCGGCCAAGCCAAATGGCAGGGCTGAGGATCGTCACCTGTGGAGAGCACTACCGGGAAGCG
Source organism: Streptomyces sp. CAI-85 (assembly GCF_013363615.1). NCBI lineage: Bacteria > Bacillati > Actinomycetota > Actinomycetes > Kitasatosporales > Streptomycetaceae > Streptomyces > Streptomyces sp. CAI-85. The sequence continues at coordinate 103,368 of NZ_JAANNX010000016.1, forward strand.
TTCTGCGCCAGGGAGGCGGTAGCGGAGAGCACCTATTACCTCCTGGAAAGGGCAGGCGTCATTGCCAAGCACACTCCAGGGTGGACCTACATTGTCAGGCTGAATGACGGGACGGTGAAGATTGGAACGGTGACCAGCGAAAGTGAAAGGAACCTAGCCCGCAGGCTGCGTCGAGTGGGCAAGGCGTACAACGAGGGAATCCCCGTGGAAGTGCTGGCCCTGCTCAAGGGAGGGCGGAGCATGGAACTGAAGGCACACGGGATGTGGCGACCTCTCCGAGTCACGAACAAGAACGGCGAGAGGTTCAATGAGACCCCCGAGCTAATGGCCTGGATTGCAGAGCAGGGCATTGATCCATCAGGAAAGGCTGTGGTGGAGGCTCACGAGGAATGGCGGGCAGAGCAGCTAAGGCGACCTCAGCCAGTGGACCTGTTCGCTGATTGTGATTGGTAGGAGATGAAACATGATTCGGATCGCAGGAAATGAGGCTAAGCCGATTCTGGCTGAGCTGCTGAGGAAGGCTGAGGCTGGAGAAGAAATCCACCTGACTAAGTACGGCAAGACTCAAGCTGTGCTTGTTGGGGTGGAGCAGTACGAGCGATACAGGCGGAACATCTTCTCCAAGGACTAAGCATTACCGGCATCACTAGCGCTGGATGCCGGAACAGGAGACACGCCAACCCTGGCCAGAGTGGTCGGGGTTTCTTTATGCCCAGAGGAGGGTCGCGAATGAACGAGTACAAGGATTGTCGATTCGAGGGGTGCGCTAGGCCGGAGAGGCGAGGCGGGTACTGCCATGGCCACGGGAACCAGATTCGGCGAGGAATGGAGCTTCGCCCACTGAGGGCCTACACGACTAGCACCCCGATTTACTGCAAGTTCGAGGAGTGCAATCGAGGCCACCACAGCCACGGATATTGCGAGCAGCACAGCAGGGCTCACAAGACAGGGCGGGAGCTAACCCCGATCAAGCAGTACAGGCCGCGCAAGAACAAGATTGGAGAGTGAGCATGGCAGCAAAGGATCACGTGGAAGTGCTACGACTACTGCGTCAGGCAAGTGACCAGCCCGCACGCATAGTCAAGAAGGTGGAGATCCAGGCCAGCAAGGATGGGGCGTATTCAGTTCCGTTCCTCGGGGTGGATCGGGGATTCTCCCCGAGGGATGTGGCTGCACTCCTGGTCCATTTCTCCAGTACCCCATGGGAGCTGTACAAGCTGGTTTCCGTAGTGATGGAGCTTGACGAGACTGGAGAGGTGCGAGAGCCGGTAACGGCAGACCTCATCGAATGGCATGAGGGGGAGGCAGTAGATGTGTGATGCCAAGGGATGTGAGAGGTCTGTGTATCACCATGGCTATTGGCTCTGCTATCGACACTGGGCCATGGTGAAGAACGGTCTCAACGTGCCGAGGAAGTGAATTACCTAGAGCCAGCCGGCTCGGGGTTAGCGATTCACGATAGAACCCTAGCGAGAGCAAGCACAGAAGTAAGTCGAGGGGCCAGCCATCTTGGGATGGCGTGGCCCCTTCTTCATGACCAACAACGAACGGAGATGGAAATACATGAGCAGCAACTACGAAGAGCTGTACACCGGAGACCTGAGTAAGATTGCCGAGCAGTTCACACTAGGTACGTGGGAAGGTACGGCCAAGGCCGCTAAGGAGTGGCCCAAGGGGATCCCTGGCCAGGCATCCATTGTCGCGCTGATGACCAACGGAACCCCCTTCAAGGCGAAGGGCACGGGATTCCTCACCCGCTACGCCGACCGCATCAAGGAACACAGTCGACTACTGGCTAAGCGGGGGCAGCCTCTTGCCGCAGAGAACATGCCTCCAGTCGGGCAGGCGTACCTCTGGTATCAGGACGTCGTTCAGTGCGTGCCCCTCAGCGGAATGCTGGTAGCCAAGCAGATAGCCCGACTGGCTGGGGATGATTCCCAGGTGACTATCCCTTGGCGTTCTCTGGCCGATGCAGTGGGCAGGAAGAACCGGGCGGGGAATCTTCGGTCCTACACAGAGCGGGGAGTGCAGGCCCTAGTCGAAAGTGGCTGGCTTCGAGTGGAGACGATCGGAGAGAAGCGGGGAGCCAAGACCACGTTCTATCTCCAGGTGGGCGACTTCACCGACCGGACATGGATGCATGACGAGGACTTCTACGAGGACGAACCCACGATCTGACTTATGGCCCTAAGTAAGAGGCATCCAGGGTTCAACTCAACGGGCCTCCGACTTATGGCCCTAAGAGTGTGTGGCCGGGTTGGCTGTGACCCCCGAGAACTTATGGCCCTAAGTAAGGGGTCACTCGGTCAGGGGCTGGGATCGTCTCCGGTTCCGACTTATGGCCCTAAGAGCAGTAACCCGGCTCGACCAGATCACCACAACTTATGGCCCTAAGAATAGGGGGTGCCCCGTCAGTCACTGGTTAAGCGGGAGGTGACTGGAGAGGCTTCTTCGGGTGATGAGGTCGCTTGGCCCCGATAGGGGTCAACGGCCGGTCATTAGAAAGATCTAGTCGGAGTGACGAGACAGACTGGTTAAACCGAGGCACCTCAGACGCCGGGCGGCTCAGTTATGAACGGGGCATGGCATCTAAGGATGCCAGCCCCTTGTGACTGGAGGATGAGCAGGAATTGTTCATGAGCCTTGATTCTCCCGAGACATCAGACGAGAAGTGACACAGGGGGTCTGGTGGTGAAGCCCTAGCGGAACCACCAGCAGGACAACCCCGGTTTGGCTCATGCAACTCAAGCGCCGTGCGGCTTAAAGACACGGTCGCTATCGCTCCGGGAACCCGCTAAGGCGGAACCCTGCGCTAGCGCTCCCTTGATTGGAGGAAGAGTGACCAGGGTTTCATTCCCTCATCATCCCTCCGTTAGAGCGAAGCGGGAGGGGGTTCAATCCCCCGAGAGCGTAGCGATGTCTTTGAGCCGCACGGCGTTTGAGTTGCAGGAGATCTAGCTAGGTCTGACGTTCATCGTTCGGACTCCGTTGCTCCTCATCCGGTGATCGCTCCTGTGCGTCGCTCTCCGGCGTATCACCATTCCCCGCTCAAGCCAGCTAGGTAATGATTGACCAGTGTAGCTAGCTGAATCCATGTTCCATCCGTGGAAGGTCAGACCCTCATTCTCCGATCCTGGGTTAAACAACCCCGGGTCGATATCCGACAAAGGGTCCTGCCGACTCATGGAGGCAGGACACACCGAAAGGAAGTACTAACCATGATTGGCCGCACCTGTCCTTGGAAGTTGAGCAACTGATCTATCTGTTCTGCACCACCCAAGGATGACCGGCACCGAGTAGGTCTCTGTGATTTCCATTCCTCCATCCAGTACATGGCTCAGCTAGCAACACAGGGCCGACTACTGACGGAGCTAGACATTGCCGACCACAGTCCAGGTTTCACCTACGTTGCCGAGAACGGAGAAGGGAACTACCGACTAGGCCACGCCGGAACCTGGGAACTTCTCATGCCCAAGCTGAGGAAGATGTTCGGGAACGGAGACCTCGTCAAGGTGGTGGCTCTCATTGACGGAGGGAAGAGCAGGTACCTCACCCTCGTGGCGGAGTTCTCTCCGTTCTTGATTGAGGGCAGGAATAGCACCTACGGACCGGAGATAGATGTTACTGGGCTTCCGCTCTCCGATCGTTACTCCGGCCTTCCTCGGAACATGACTGGCCTGCCTGATCTATTCGTCTGGTGAGTTCGAGCCGGCTGACCCCTTCCGTGAGAGTCCGTTACTCATCTGGCGTTACCTAGCGCAGGTCGCAATCTTGCGACTGCGCGTTACTCGACACAGCAACCGACGCCTGCGTTACTCGTGGAGCGTTACTCGACCGAGGAGATTCGATGTACGACGTCACTAACGAACTGCGTTCCATCCGGCGTACCCGTAAGACCGTCAATGCGATGGTGTGGGCCATCGTTACCGGGGCAGTGTTCTATAGCCTCATGACTACGACACCGTTAGTCGCTGCACACTCGGAGTGGGAATGGTCTGGCTGGGCTCTAGGAGTCCTTACCGATGCCGCATTCATTCTCTCCATCAGCGCAGACGCAACCCTGTCCAGACACGGAATCAAGGGTGGACGGTGGCCAACGGTATTCCGTTGGTCCACCGGTCTAGCTTCCCTCTTCCTCAACACTTGGAGTTCGGTAGACACCGGTGATTGGGTGGGTGTTGCTATCCACTCCGTTTCTCCGGCAATTCTGATCTGTGCCGCTGAGGTGTCACCCATCTACCGACGCATGTTCCGAGACCTGGAGCTAACGCTTACGGAGCAAGTAACGGTGAAGGTGGTAACGCAGTCACTAACGCCCAAGAAGGGTCAGCCGGCTCGCGTTACTAACGGACAGCAGAAGTCTGAGAAGAACAAGGCCGCCATCCGTCAGGCATTCCTGGATGGGCTAACGCCAACGGAGGCAGCAAAGAGTATCGGAGTAACGAGGGGCTACGTCTCGCAGTGTTACAAGGAGATCAGGGCAGAGCTGAAGCTAACGGCCTGACAGTATGGCTATACTTCCTCCACCCGATCGGGGATGACGAGAGTGGGGGGAATGAAGGCTCGGGCACTTGCCTTGATAATGCTGGTGGGTGTTACCGCTATGGCGTGCACACCCAACCAGGAGGACGAAGCTCTGAACGATGCCAGACAGGTATGCATTGACCTAGGTTTCGACAAGGAAGAGTCAAATGACTCTTCGGACGACGACGGGTCAATGACTTCAGGAGAGCTGACCGAATACGCTGACGACCTGGATGAAGAAGTCAATCAAGCAGCCCGAGCAGCCCGACTGGACCAGCGCTGGGACAGGTTGTCGAATGCGGCTACAGATGGTCAGGAGTGGTTCAGGCAACTGGGTATTGCTCAGGATGAGACCCGCTCCGTAGGCGAACGCAACATTGCCCAAGAGCGGGCCGACCAACTAGACGGTGACGAGATAGTCAATGTGATGCGTCAAGAGTGCCGCAAGGCGCTTGCTCAGTGACGCCAGCAGGCAGAGGGCCGAGGGAAGTCCTCGGCCCTTTTGCTTGAGTATGTCGCAGTCAATGGCTACGAGTCTCTAGCTTCTTTCTGTGCGGCCTTGTACTCCTGCCACAGCTCTTCCGCCCTCTCGCACCGCCATCCCACCTCCTTGCAGTCCGCACACCCGACCGAGTGGGTTACGAACGCTCCGTAGGTGTTCTGGACCTTGTCCGTGAGTCGGGCAACCCGAGCCGGAACCATGGCCCTCAGCCTTCCGCTTGTCTCGTCCGTCATGCCTCGCATCGTGTCTCCCCACATGGGACGAACTTGGATCTGCGCAAGGACAGTTGGGAGGTCTGGGCACTACCCTCAAAGAAGGCCCAAACGTCCCTGGGAGAGCCCTTGAACACTGCCCTACGATCAGCTATGGAGTCAGCCGGCCTCTCGCCCAGACAGCTAGCCCTGAGAGTCGGAGTCTCCGGGAAGACGGTGGAGCGGTGGATCAGTAATGACGATCTGATCCCACATGCCAGGAACCGTGAAGACGCCTGTAGAGCACTGGGAGTGGATGAGGAAATGCTCTGGCCGAAGGTAGTGAAGGAACGGATCAAGACAGGCGGAGACAGAGAGATCCTGCACAGCTATCCATACCGATCTGCCTGCCCTTCCAATGTCTGGGGGGAGCTGACAGAGCAAGCCACGTCAGAACTCTTCTTTGCTGGGTACACGAACTACTTCTTGTGGACTCAAGTACCGGACTTCCCTGGAATCTTGCGCCGCAAGAAGCAGGAGGGATGCCGCATAAGGTTCCTGATCGGAGACCCGAACGGAGAAGTGACTCGGCAGCGGGAAACCATCGAGGATGTAGCGCTTACTGTTTCCACCCGCATTCGCATCACTCTGGAGGAACTGGAGAAGCTGGGGAACCTTGAAGGGATTGAGGCTCGATTCTCTGCACCACAGGATGCCGTGAATCATGTCTCTCTGTCCGTGTTCCGGTTCGACAGTGAAGCGCTGGTCACGCCCCATCTGGCCAGGCTGGTTGGGCATGACTCACCCCTCCTGCATCTGCGCCGTATCGGGGATGGAGGGATGTTCTCCCGGTTTGCCGAGCATGCAGAGGAGCTGTGGGAGAGGGCTGTTCCTATCCAGTCGGAGGAAAGTAGGGCTTAGCCGGGGATAGTGCAGCACTAGCACGGCGTAACTGCCACTTGCTCTGCGTTATGGGGATGTAAGTGCGGACTGTGGACTAACCATCTGCTCATCCTCCGGTAACCCCTACCCCGTCTAGGTGTGTGACGTATAGCACACCTATTTATGGTGGAAATTTTAGGGGACTCACCTCCACCTCCACGGCCCAGTTTAATAACCCCCGGGTTGTCCTGTTTCGTCCCCCGACTTTTGAACTTGTTCGAGAATCCCTTGACCTGCGGGGATGCTGGACCACTCGGAACGGGGAATGGGGAAGGAAGGGCGAGGGTCGGGGGTCTCTCTCTTGTATTGATAAGGGTGCTGGATATCTCCATAAGGGCAGGCCGATAACGGGGCCGGAGGAAAGGCAGGACAGTCCCCCTCCACTCCGTTCGGCCATGCCGTCAGTGTCTCCCCAGGCTGTACCCCTGCCTGTCCGCGTGTGGGGCTGTGGGGACAGGGCTGGGAGGAGACCAGGAGGAGCAGAGAGGGGCTGAGGTGGGCGTGGAGAGGCTTGCCTGTGGTGCTCTCCGGCCCAGAGGGCACGCACCACCGGCCCCAGGGAGAGGGGAAGCAACTTGACTAGCTGGCCTTACGCAACCTGCCTGGCTAGGCATGAGGGGTTGTCAGGGATGCATCTCCCCTGGTTACAGTGGGGCCCTAGTCAAGCTGCCTTACAAGCAGGATGTCGGCGGTTCGAAACCGTCCGCGCCCACACAGGCCGGAGGGCCCTCACCGAGTCGGTGAGGGCCCTCCGGCCTGTTTTCAGGGGGTGTTGGGGCGACCGGCGTCGGTGCCGTCCTCGCCGGGCGGGGTCTCGTGGGCGTGTTTCAGGCGGGTGCGGGCCTCCACGCGGTCGGCGACGGCGACCTCCGACCAGAAGCGGTGGCCGCTGACGAAGACCGCCAGTTCGTGTTCGCGGCGGCGGAGTTTCTCCACCTCGGCCTGTTCGTCGGCCGTCCAGCCGGGGGAGGCGGGGCGCTCGATCTTGCGCCAGCCGCTGTCGTCGCTGAAGCCGTCCAGGGGCTCGACCGACCAGGGCAGCCGCCTCAGGAGGGCCGACAGCTCGGCCCGGACCTGATGCAGCTCCTCCTGACCGGCGCGCAGGTCGCTCGGAAAGTCATAGGTCGTCGCCACGCGCTAATGCTACGCCTGTTCGATTTTGGGAGGCGAGTCTCTTTGGGGTGTTCGTGTGAACGTACGTTCGAATGACGGGAGCGGGTGAGGGCCGGTTGTCAGACCCCCGCTCTACCGTGGGGGCATGGAACTGAACGGTGGGCGGCGGGTGCTGTTGGTGCCGTGGGCGGGCGGGGATCTCTGGCTGCTGCGGCGCTGCAACACCCCGGAGATGACCGACCAGCTCGGCGGTCCGGAGTCGGAGGAGCAGCTCCTCTCCCGGCACAGACGCTACTGCGAGCTGGCCACCGGGCGGATGTACCGGGTCGTGCTCGACGGCGGTGACGGCGACGGCGAGACCGTCGGGTCCATCGGGTACTGGGAGCACGACTGGCAGGGCGGCACCGTGTGGGAGACGGGCTGGGCCGTCCTGCCCGAGTTCCAGGGCCGGGGCCTCGCCGTGTCGGCGGCCCGCGCCCTCGTCGGCGTCGTCCGCGAGGCGGGCGGTCACCCGACCCTGCACGCCTTCCCCAAGGTGGACCACAGCGCGTCCAACGGGGTGTGCCGCAAGGCCGGGTTCACGCTCCGCGGGCAGGCCGACTTCGAGTACCCGAAGGGCAACCCGATCAGATCCAACGACTGGTACGTCGACCTGCGCGCCGGCCTCAGAGGCTAGCCGCCGCGACCTCCTCCACCAGCCGCGCCGCCACCGGCACCGGTACCCCGTGCCGCTCCGCCGCGCGCAGCAACGCCCCGCCGATCGCGTCGAGTTCGAGCGGCAGCCCGGCCTCGGCGTCCCGCAGCATCGAGGACTTCGCGGTGGGCTCGAAGGCGTCGTAGAGGGCGAGCGTCCGCGCCGGGTCGGCGGGTGCGCCGCAGGCCCGGCTCACCGCGGCGGTCTCCTCGACCAGCGCGGTCAGCTCCTCCCGGTACCGGCCGCGGATCTCGCCGACGGGGGCGCGGTGGCGGGTGGTGAGCAGGGCGAAGGGGGCGAGGAAGGCCAGCTTCCCCCACAGGACGGCCGTCTCGTCGGGGTGCGTCCGCACGGCCGGGTCGACGGCGGCCAGGGTGCGGGCGAGCGCGTCCAGCCGGTCGGCGGGCACCCGGTCCCCGGCGAGGTCGATGCTCGTGAACCGGCTGCCGTGCTCGATCACCCCGGGCGCGACCCGGGTCGACTCGACGCGGACGACGGCCGGCGCGACCCGGTCCGGGCGGTGGTGGGCGCGCAGCCGCGCCGGATGCTCGACGCCGTTGAGGAACGGCACGAGCAGGGTGTCGTCGCCCAGCGCCGAGGCCGGGATCCGGGTCAGGGCCTCGTCCAGCGCGGTGTGCTTGACGGTGATCAGCACCGCGTCGACCGGCGTCCGCAGGACCGTGTCCGCGTCCACCCGGGCCGTGAAGTCGCCGAACTGCCCGCTGCGCACGCCGATCCCGCGCTCGCGCAGGACCGCGGCCGTGTCCTCACCGGCCAGGCAGACCACCTGGTGGCCGGCCCGGGACAGCAGCGCGGCGAGCAGTCCGCCCACGCCACCGGGGCCCAGGACGGCGACGGTGCGTATGTCGTTCCCCATGGGGTTGTCGATCCTCTCGTCGGTCGGCCCCGCGGGTCGCGGTGGCCGCCTCGGAAACGATCATGGCACGGAGGCGGTGCGGAGGGGCAGACTTGGGGACATGTGCCGCAGCATCAAGACGCTCCGCCCGCCCGCGCTGGCCGAGGAGGCGACGCAGGACGAGATCCGGGCCGCCGCCCTCCAGTACGTCCGCAAGGTCTCCGGCTTCCGGGCACCCGCCGCCCACAACCAGGAGGTCTTCGACCAGGCCGTCGAACGCATCGCGCAGGCCACGGCGGAACTCCTGGACGGCCTGGAGGTACGGGGAGCCGCCCGCCGGGCGTGAACCGTGGATCCCGTCGTCGCCCGGCCCTGTGACCGCGTGACCCCGCGACCCCCGTCAGGCCGACGACGGGCGGCGCATCACGTACGCCGCCACCGCGCCCGCGCCGAACAGCGCCAGGACCGAGACGCCGGTCGCCAGCCAGGTCGTGCCCAGCCAGTGGGCGCCGTAGTAGCCGAGGGCGGCGCTGTAGGCGGCCCAGGAGAGGCCCGCCAGGGCGGACCAGGGGAGGAAGTCGCGCGGGCGGCGATGCGCGGCGCCCGCGATCAGGGAGACCACCGAGCGGCCGGCCGGTGCGAAGCGGGCCAGCACCACCAGTGCGCCGCCGCCCTTGGAGAGGGCATCGCCGAGACGTTCCTGCGCGCTCGTCAGCCGCCGGGAGCGGGCGATCGCACGGTCCAGGCGTTCACCGCCCCGCCAGGCCAGCCGGTAGGCCACCAGATCGCCGAGCACGGACGCGGTCGTCGCCGACAGGATCAGCACCATGATGTCCGGCACGTCGTGCGGCACCTGCCCGGTCGCCGCACCCGAACCGGCCGCGGCGGCCGTCGCCGCCGTGATCACGAGCACTCCGCTGGGCAGCACCGGCAGGAACACGTCGAGGAGGACCGACAGCCCCACCACCACATAGATCCATGGGCTGCCGAACAACGCCCCCACACTCTCCAACACCCGATCGCTCCCCGTGTCTCCCCCGTGACGGCCGACCGTGCCGCTGTGTCGCGAGGGAGCGGCAGGTGCGGCCAATACAGCCATACAGCGTACGCGGAAGGTGTGACAGAAGATTCACGGGGGGCGTGTGCGTTTGATATCGGACGTTCACCGGAGAGGGCGAATCGGATCGAGATGTGAACGCCCGACCGCCTACCGGAAGTGGATGCTCCTGTTCAGGAACCTCCGGGAACGAGGTCGGACTCCGTCACGGTCGTCAGGACGTCGTTCCCGCGTGCCTGCTCCAGCCGCAGCCGGGCCGAACGCCCGCGCAGCTCCAGGGACATGAGCTGGTTGCCGAACCACGGCCCGCCCAGCTTGCGCCAGTCCACAGGTGCTGGCGCGCACCGCCCGTGCCGGGCGAGCCGGCGCCCCACGGCTCGGGCGACCGCGCTCCAGCCGAAGCGGAACCCCACCCTTATCGACAGCGGTATCGAGTTGTGCACCGGCGAGCAGGTGAGCTGGAGGACCCGCGCGTCCGGCCCCGGCCCCTCCCGCCACCGCGGTTCGGCGACGTACGCGTGATGGACGTCCCCGGACAGCACGAGCACGCTCGCCGGTGCCGCCGGACCCGTGCCCGCCTCGGCGATCAGCCCGGCCAGCGCGGCGAAGGAGCCCGGGAAGGCCGCCCAGTGCTCCAGATCGGCAGCCCGCCGCAGTTTCTCCCCGAACCGCGCCCAGTGCGCCCCGCGTTCACCCCGGCACAGCGCCGCGTTCCACGCCTCGGCGTCGTGCACCAGGGGTGGCAGCAGCCAGGGCAGGGAGGTGCCGATCAGGAGATGGTCGTAGGAGCCGGGGCCGTCGAGGACCTGGTCGCGCAGCCACGCGGCCTCGTCCGGGTCGAGCATCGCGCGCCCGTCCTCGGCCAGGACCCGCGCGGCCCTGCTGTCCACCATCAGCAGCCGGGTCCGGCCGAAGTCGCGCCGGTAGCTCCAGCGGACGGAGGCCGGGTCGGCGTCGGCCCGGCAGGCGAAGGCGCGCAGCGCGTCGGTGCCGTCCGGCTGCGCGCACACGGCGGCGTGGAGCGGGTCGGCGGCCAGTTCGGCGGGGGAGAGGTTGCCGAGGTGCTGGTAGACCCAGTACGACATCAGGCCGCTCAGGATCCGCTCGCGCCACCAGGGCGTGGCCCGCATGTCGGCGAGCCAGGCGGCGGAGGTGTTCCAGTCGTCGATCACATCGTGGTCGTCGAAGACCATGCAGGTGGGGACGGTGGAGAGCAGCCAGCGGACCTCGGGGTCGCCCCAGGACTCGTCGTAGAGCCAGGTGTACTCCTCGAAGTCGGCCACCTCGGCGCCCGGCGGGTCGGCCAGGCCGCGGCGGGCGCGGATCCGCTCGCGGGTCGCGTCGGAGACCTCGTCGGCGTACACCTGGTCGCCCAGCAGCAGGAGGACGTCGGGCCGGGCGGCCGCCGGGTCGGCGGCGATCCGGGCGGCCAGTCCGTGCAGGGCGTCGGGGCCCACGGGGTCGCTCTCCCCGGCCGGGGGCGCCGCCCAGCGGCAGGACCCGAAGGAGACCCGCAGGCCCCCCTCCTCGTCCATCGGGAGGCGGATGACGGACGGCGGGAAGCGGGAGTCGGGCGGCGGCCACACGCGCGTGCCGTCCAGGAACACCTCGTAGGCCGTCTCCGTGCCCGCCGTCAGTCCGGTGACCGGGATCAGGGCGTAGTGGTGGCCCGCCACCTGGAAGGTGCGGGCCGTGCCGCCCGCGCCGTCCGCGCAGCGCACCTCGGCGGCGCACGGACGGGTCGTCTCGACCCACACCGTCGCGGACGAGGCCGCGGACGGGTCCGGGACGGAGGGCGGGCCGTCGACGTACCTCAGCAGTGGTCCCAGCCGCAGTCCGGCCACCCGATCACCCTCCTCCGTCGCTCCGTACGGTACGGAACGACGGGGAGCGTGGGGAGATCCCTGCGGGGACCGATCGGCCGGCCGGTCGCCGGCCGGTTCAGCAGCCCGAGAGGTAGCTGGTGAGCGCGGACTTCTCGGCCGAGTCGACGGAGAGGCCGTAGTAGTACTTCACCTGGACCCAGGCGCGGACGTAGGTGCAGCGGTAGGAGGTGACCGACGGCATCCACTCGGCCGGGTCCTTGTCCCCCTTGGCCTGGTTGACGTTGTCCGTGACGGCGATGAGCTGCGGGCGGGTCAGGTCGTTGGCGAAGTTCTGCCGTGTGGTGCTGCTCCAGCCGCCGGCGCCGGAGTCCCACGCCTCGGCGAGCGGCACCACGTGGTCGATGTCGAGGTCGGAGGCGGCGGTCCAGGTCGCGCCGTCGTACGGGGAGTACCAGCTTCCGCTGGTGGCGGTGCAGGCGGAGTTGGTGACGACGTTGGAGCCGTCCCGCTTGAGGACCGTCTCGCGGGTGTTGCAGGTGCCGCTGATGGTGATCCAGTGGTTGAAGAGGTCGCGGTTGTAGCCCGTGCGGTTCTCGGTGGCCACGGTGAGCTGGGACAGATAGCTGCGGGCGGTGGCGGCGCTGACCGGGGTGGGGAGGGCGGCCGAGGCGGTCGGTGCGTCGAAGAGTGCGACGGAGGCTATGAGACCCGACAGGGCCGCGAGTATGCTCAGTCGTCGACGCGCGTAGAACTTGGCCATGCGAACTCCTTGGTGGGGAGGGGCTGTTGAGCGCGAGCGGTGGGAATGCTCCCCGCGCCGCATTGCGGAGAGGTGTGCGCCCGGTAAGAAGCTAGTGACGTGCACATGACACGACAAGGTTCATGACGGAACGATCTCGTATGATTGACGGAGCAGAAGGGGAGTAGCTCTTCGCCGGGACCGTCGACATACTGCTCAGCTCGTCTGAGCCGGCGCCCGGAGGCAGGTTCGAGAGGACCGGCCGGCGAGACCTTCGGCAAGCAGTGCACACCCGTGCCCCCTCGGCGCGGGTGCCATGTGTGCTGCCGTGCCGAGGTGTCTCCGTCCTGGGAATCCAGCGGATCTCAGGCTCTCGGCGGGGCGGCCCCGACCGATTGAGGAACCTTGATCAGCATCAGTGTCATGGCGGTCGTCTTCGGCGTCGTCTTCCTGGCCGAGCTGCCCGACAAGACCGCGCTCGCCGGCCTCGTCCTCGGCACCCGCTACCGCGCCTCCTACGTCTTCGCCGGTGTCGCCGCGGCCTTCGCGCTGCATGTGACGCTCGCCGTCGCCGCGGGCAGCGTGCTGACGCTGCTGCCCCACCAGATCGTGCAGGCGATCACCGGCGTGCTGTTCCTGGGCGGCGCGGCCGTCCTGGTGATGAAGAAGGACGACGGCGACGAGGAGATCCGGCGCCCGAAGGACCAGTCCTTCTGGAAGGTCTCGGGGGCCGGTTTCATGCTGATCCTGGTCGCCGAGTTCGGTGACCTCACACAGATCATGACGGCCAACCTGGCCGCCCGCTACGACGACCCGCTCTCCGTCGGCCTCGGCGCGGTGCTGGCGCTGTGGACCGTGGCCGGTCTGGGCATCGTCGGCGGAAAGGCGCTGATGAAGCGGGTGCCGCTGACGCTGATCACCCGGATCGCGGCGGCGCTGATGCTGGCGCTGGGCGTGTGGAGCCTGTGGGAGGCGATCGCCGGCTGAGGTGCGGGCCGGGGGCCCGGGGAGCTGAACGGCGGGTGAACGCCGGACGGCGCTTTCCGGGGGCGGGTGGCGGGGGACCCCGATTGTTTTGTACCGTGGAGAAACAAAGTGGCCCCCGCTCGTTCTCCCTGACCGGCGGGCGGGGCCGCCTTGGTCTTGCCCAGCGATCACTGGAGCCGTCGATGCCGGTCCTGCCCGCCCGTGCCCTTCTTCTCGACATGGACGGCACCCTCGTCAACTCGGACGCCGTCGTCGAGCGGATCTGGCGGCGCTGGGCCGACCGGCACGGGCTGGACGGCGACGAGGTGATGCGGGTCGTCCACGGCCGCCAGGGGTACGCCTCGATGGCCGTCCTGCTGCCGGACCGCCCCATGGAGCAGAACTACGCGGACAACGCCCGGATGCTGGCCGAGGAGACCGCCGACCTGGACGGTGTCGTGCCGGTGCCCGGCGCGGCGGAGTTCCTCGCCTCGCTGCGCGCGCAGGGCGTGCCGCACGCCCTGGTCACCTCGGCGGACGTCGCGCTCTCCACGGCGCGGATGGCGGCGGCGGGACTGCCGATGCCGGACGTGCGGATCACCGCGGAGTCGGTGGGCGCCAGCAAGCCGGACCCCGAGGGCTTCCTGAAGGGCGCGGCCGAGCTGGGGATCGCGGCCGCGGACTGTGTCGTCCTCGAGGACTCGGGCGCGGGCATCGCCGCCGGCCACGCCGCCGGGATGCGCGTCGTGGGCGTCGGCCCGCGGGCCGCGGCGCACGGGCCCGACGTGGTCGTGCGCGACCTGCGGGAGATCCGGGTCGAGGCGGCGGTGCGGGACGGCGTCCGTGTCCACGCCGGCCGGGACTGAGCCCTGTGCCGGACGGCGCTGAACCCTACGGCGCGCTGGTCTCCGACTCCAGGCTCTGGCGGGTCGCCGCCCCGTACACGCCGTAGCCGTCGGTCTTGACGTTCCGGTACCACTGGTAGTTGCGCACGGCGTTCTCCAGCCGCTGGTCGAAGACCCCGTTGGCGTCCTGGTTGTAGAGGCGCAACTGGCTCAGCCGGAGCTGGAGTTCGGTGACCTCCGGGCCGCTGTCGCCGCGCCGCAGGACCGGCGCCGCGATCGGCTGCCCGCCGCCGTCGCCGTCGGTGCCGTCGTCGGGCCCGGCGGAGGCGGTCTCCTCGGCGCTCGACACCGCCGGGCTCGGTTCCGCCGAGGCGGACGCGGACGGCGACGCGCTCGTGCCGGCCGAGGCCGACGGGGAGGCGCTCTCGCTCGCCGAGGCCGACGGCGACGCGCTGGACGCCGAGGGGGACGGCGATCCGCTCGCCGACGAGGACACGGAGGCCGCCTCGGTGTCCGAGACCTCCGGCACGGCCGCGCGGACCTCCTCGGGGGCGGCGCTGTCCCGGGCCGGCTTCTCGTAGGAGAACAGCCCGCTCGCGAACCCGGCCGCGGTCACGACGGTCACCACGGCACCGGTCGTGGCCAGCAGCAGGGCGCGACGGCGGCGCCGGCCGCGCGGGGTGGACGCGTCCTCGTCGTCCCGGTAGGCGTCGTCGCGGTCCGAGGTCTCGAAGAGGCTCAGATCGGTGGTGCTGGGCTCCGCGCCCAGGGGACTCATGGGGGTGAGGGGCGAGGGGAGCGCCGTCGTCGCGTCCGCGGGCACGGCCCGTAGCTGCACCGTCTCGTCGGCGGCTGGGACGGTCCGCAGGGGCATGGTCATGTCGACGGCACCCTGCCCGCCCTGGTGGACGTCCGCGCCACGGTGGACGTCCGCGCTCTGGTGGACGTCCCCGCCCTCCCCTATTTCGACGTACGGCCGTATGCGCAGCGGATCGAAGTCCTCCGCCGCGGCCGCCTCCGCCGTACGGGTGTCGCGCAGGGCGTCCGCGGCGCGCCGGGCGCAGGCGCACGACGGGGTGTTGTCGGCGGCGCGGAGCGCGCCGCACTCCGGGCACGGCAGCCCCTGCCGCTCCGGTTGCCCCTGCCACCCCGTCGGATCGCTCACGTGCCCGTCCCTCCCCATCGAAACTCCAGAGATTATGCAGATCCTCCACACAAGCGCCCGCCCGCGGCCCCCGGAATACGGGATTCCGCTCGGCTTCCGGAGGAATCCGGGGCCGCCCCAAGGGGACTCGGGAGGCCATAACGGGTCACACCGATCACGATGAAAGGGTCACCAGAGTCCCAGGAGGCATCCATGGCCTTGGACGCGCACAGCGCGACGGCGGATCCGCGTCAGGAACACGTGTCCAAAAACGTGCTCGTCTCGATCGGCGCCCTGCTGCTCGGCATGCTCCTCGCCGCCCTCGACCAGACGATCGTCTCCACGGCCCTGCCCACGATCGTCAGCGACCTGGGCGGCCTCGACCATCTGAGCTGGGTCGTCACCGCGTATCTGCTCGCCTCGACCGCCGCCACCCCGCTCTGGGGCAAACTGGGCGACCAGTACGGGCGCAAGCGGTTGTTCCAGATCGCGATCGTCATCTTCCTGGTCGGTTCGGCGCTGTGCGGAATGGCGCAGAACATGCCCCAGTTGATCGCCTTCCGGGCGCTCCAGGGACTGGGCGGCGGCGGTCTGATGGTGCTGTCCATGGCGATCGTCGGTGACATCGTCCCGCCCCGTGAACGCGGCCGCTACCAGGGCCTGTTCGGCGCGGTGTTCGGCGCGACCAGCGTCCTGGGACCGCTGTTGGGCGGTGTCTTCACCGAACACCTCAGTTGGCGCTGGGTGTTCTACATCAATCTGCCCGTCGGGATCGTCGCGCTCGTGGTCATCGCGGCCGTCCTGCACATCCCGCACCGGGCGACCCCGCACGTCATCGACTACCTCGGCACCTTCCTCATCGCCTCCGTCGCCACCTGTCTGGTCCTGGTGGCCTCGCTGGGCGGCACCACCTGGGACTGGGGCTCGCCGCAGATCATCGGCCTCGCGGTGGCGGGCGTGGTCCTCGCCGTGGCGTTCGTGGCCGTCGAGCGCAGGGCCGCCGAACCCGTGCTGCCGCTGAAGCTGTTCACGATCCGCACCTTCACCCTCTCCGCCGTGATCAGCTTCATCGTGGGCTTCGCGATGTTCGGCGCGATGACCTATCTGCCGACCTTCCTCCAGGTCGTCCAGGGAGTCTCCCCGACCATGTCCGGCGTCCACATGCTGCCCATGGTGGTCGGCATGCTGCTGTCCTCCACCGCCTCCGGGCAACTCGTCAGCCGCACCGGCCGCTGGAAGGTCTTCCCGGTCGCCGGCACCGCCGTCACCACCCTCGGCCTGCTCCTGCTGCACCAGTTGGACGAGAACAGCTCCACGGCCGAGATGAGCGCCTACTTCTTCGTCTTCGGCCTCGGACTCGGCCTGGTCATGCAGGTCCTGGTGCTGATCGTGCAGAACGCCGTCTCCTACGAGGATCTCGGCGTCGCCACCTCCGGCGCGACCTTCTTCCGCTCCATCGGGGCGTCCTTCGGCGTCGCCATCTTCGGCACGGTCTTCACCAGCCGCCTCGGCGACAAACTCACCGACGCCTTCCGCGGCGTCAGCCTGCCGCCCGGGGTCTCCGTGGACGCGCTGGAGGCCGACCCGCGCCGCATCGCCGACCTCCCGCCCGCACAGCGCCCGCCCGTCCTCGACGCCTACGCCTCCGCGATCACCGACGTCTTCCTCTACGCCGCCCCCGTCGCCCTCCTCGGCTTCGTGCTCGCCTGGTTCCTGCGCGAGGACCCGCTGCGCGGCTCGGTCACCGCGCCCGACGTGACCGAGACCCTCGCCAGCAACCCGGTCGAGCGGTCCTCGTACGACGAGGTGTGCCGGGCGCTGTCGGTGCTCGGCACCCGGGAGGGCCGCCGCGAGATCTACCGCGAGATCAGCGAGCGCTCCGGCCACGATCTGCTCCCGGCGTCGGGCTGGCTGCTGCTGCGGACCTGGAAGTACGGCAGCGTCGAGCCCGCGGTGCTGGCCGAGCGCACCGCCGTACCCCTGAACGTGATCATGGAGGCGGTGCGAGAGGTCGAGGCCCGTCGGCTCGCGGTGCGCGACGGCCTGGACCTGGTCCTCACCCCGCGCGGACACGAGGTCGCCGAGGACCTGGCACGGGTCCGCGAGGAGTCGCTCGCCGAGCTGCTCGGCGACTGGTGGGGCCCGGACCGGCCCACCGACCTGATCCAGTTGGTCAGGGAACTCACCACCGAACTGTGCGGCTCCGACCGCGAACAGCCCCACGACGAGGGGGCCGCCCGCCGCTCGACGTCACACCTCACCTGAATCGCGGTTCTCGTCGAGCCGCTTGGTGAACCAGTGCTCGGCGTACGGGTCGTCGTTGTGCCGCCCGGTCTCGGTGTAGCCCAGCCGCGCGTACAGGGCGCGCGCCTCGACCAGGTCGCCGCGGGTGTCCAGGACGATCCGGGCGGCCCCGAGCGCCCGGGCGGCGTCCTCGGCGGCTCCGACCAGCAGCGGGGCGCCGCCCCTGCCGCGCAGCTCCGGCCGCACGAACACCCGCGTCAGCTCGGCCGTCCCGGGCTCCAGCAGCCGTACGCCCGCACAGCCGCCCAGTGCGCCGCCGTACCGTCCGACGAGCAACCGGCCGACGGGCGGGGCGAGTTCGGCCCCCGACCGGGCGGCGATCTCACGCTCCAGCTCGGCAGGGTCGGTCCTGCGCCCCTCGTGCAGCAGGTACCAGCGGTCGCTGACCTCCGTGTAGTACTCCCGCCACAGGGCGGCGGCGTCGGCGGCGGAGTCGGCCCTGTTCTCGTATAGCTACGGCCAGGTGGCGAGTAGCTCTGAGTAACCGTCATCGGACAGTTGAGCACACATCAGAACCATGGCCGCGCTGACCCCTGGGCCAGCGCGGTGCTCAGTCGAGCCGGAGAACGACCTGTGGAATCCCACCCTCGCGGGTGCCGGAGACAATCAGTTCCCGGATGAGGCGGTGTGGAGACGGGGCAGGATGACCACGGTGACCGCCTCACTGGCGATCACGCTGCCGGCGTTGTCCAGGTCAGGTGGTCGAAGTGAGGGTCCAGTTCGATGAACTCATTGGCAGTGTCACGAAGTTGGTGGCTGACAGCGTGCGACCAGGGAACGACCCGGACGCCGAGTCCACGGTTTTGTAGCGGCTTGATAGTCGGCAGGAAGTCCCCGTCACCGGCGGCGAGGATCGCGATGTCTCCCTTGTTGGCCTCCATGTAGGTGAACGAGTCCTCCATCATCCTGGTGCTCAGGGCGATGTCGACCTGCTTCTCCTTGTTGGTGAAGGTGCTTCGGTCGAAGGTCTCGACCTCGAAGTCGGCGTCGCGTACGCGCTGCCAGATGCTGTCGTTCTCCGGCGGCTTGGATCCGAACAGGATGGATCGGCCGACGTTCTCGCCGGGTGGGCAGAGGATGCCGTACAGTCGGCGTTCTCGTAGTGTGGGAAGCGGGCAGGGCCCCGCCGCCAAGCTGAGAGCCCTGATCCGAATCATCGCGAAGGCTCGACCTGTGCCATCAGGTCGGGCCTTCGGCTTACTCCTGGACGATCTCGGCGATCCGCCGGAGCTTGTCCTGTGCCTCCGAGGTGTTGAGCTGCCGGAGCTGATCGGCGCTCTCGTGGCTGGGGGTGTCTATCACCGCCTGCACGACCTTGCCGACCGGGCCGCCCTTCACGTAGAGGATCACGGACCGCTCCTGGTACGCCGGCAGCTCGTCGGGCAGGTGCCCTAGTCCGATACTGCTCAACTTATTGCCGATCTCCTCGCGCACCAGGTTGCCCAGCCGCCCGGCCTTCTTGACCTCGCGCAGGACGCCCATGTTCGTCAGATAGACCCCACCGTTGACGTCTGCCGCTTTGCGCAGGTCGTCCCAGGTCTTGATGTCGTCAAACTCTTCTTGCATAGCTGCAACTCCACTCTGCGGACGCCTTCAATCGTTAGCATCAAAGATATCTCTAATCTTACATTTATCTTTGGATCTGTCAAGGTCGCTCACTCCGAGGAGGCCGGCATCCCACCCGTCGCGGTAAATACCGGATCTACTGCAACAGAGCCTCTACGGTGATCTTCGCGACCTGCGGCGGGGCTTCCGGTTGGTGAGGTGACGTGTACGCATGCACTGCGGCAGCATCGGAAGGGTGGGGCCGGCATGGCGATCGAACCGGTGACCGAACCCGGGAGCGGGGGCACACTCTGGCTGCCGCGCGCCCGGGTGGTGTCCCTGTCTGCCCCGCCCGCGTCATACACCGCGGCGGTCGAGCGGTACCTCACCGGCGCGGGCATCGCGAAGTCCTCCGCGCGGATCTACCGGATCTCGCTGACGACGATGCTCGTCGGCGAACCGGCGCCGACTGGACCCGCCCGCCGGGGCGCGAAGCCGCCCGTATTCCCTGTTGCCGCGATCGACGACCCGGCGCTGCCGGAGGCGCTGGCCGAGCTGGCGCGGCACGGGCGGACGAGATGGCCGCCGACACCGTCAACCGGGAGCTGTCCATCGCGCGCAAGGCGATCGGCTGGTGGCAGCGCCAGGGCTGGATCGAAGGCGATCCGACGATCGGCATCGAGCGGTGGCCGGCACCGCCGGACCGCACCAAGGCTCTCGCGGAGAACCAGATCGCCGCCCTTTGGCGCCTGGATGTCGGGCTCCGGGAGAAGATGTTCTGGAAGATGCTGTACGAGTCCGCCGCCCCGCCCGATGAGCTGCTGTGCCTGAATGTGGAAGACCTGTACCCGCAGGACAAGCGGGGCAGGATCACCGCCAAGGGCGGGGCGACCGAGTGGATTCACTGGCAGTCCGGCACCGCCCAGCTGCTGCCCCGCCCGATCGCCCGCCGTACCCGCGGCCCGCTGTTCCTCACCGACCGCAAGGCTCCGGCCGGCGGGGAGGCCCATGCTCGACGTGTGCCCGGAGACCGGCCGGGCCCGGCTCTCCTACCGTCGGGCAGAATAGATCTTCGAGGAAAACACCCGGCTGCTGGCCAACCCGCTCGCCTCAGCCGAGGACATCGAGGATCTGGGCGGCTGGACACTCCACCGGCTCCGCCACAGCGCCCTCACCCACGACGCCGAGGGCGGCACTCCCCCCCCGGATGCTGCTGGCCTGCTCCCGCCACGCCTCCGTCCGCTCCCTGGAGTGGTACGCCCGCCCCGGCGTCGAAGCGGTCGCCCCGCACGTCGCGGAGCGCGACCCCGCCGCACGTCGCCGGAACCGGTAGCGAACGTGGCTCTACCTTGCACCGTGGGTCAGGTGGATAGGAGACCGGGGCCTAAATCCCCGCAGCGCTGCACCAACCGCCGCGATACTGGGGCACGGACTTCGAACCAGCTCAGATAGACCTGATCAACCAGGAAGACCATGTTCGCGGCGGCGACGATGGAACGCTCCCTGGTGAATGCCGTCGTCCAGCGCCGCCACGCGGCGGCCCAGGAGAACGGCCAGCAGTTGGTCGGTGACCTGTGGGAGAAGGCGGCGGACGAGACCATGGAGAAGATGATCGAGAGGCTCGCGCCGCACCTTGACAAGGTCCCCGGACTCACCGACCGGCTTAACGCCGCGCGGGATAGGCGCAATGACCTCGCACACACCTTCTGCTTCGACCGGGCCCCCGACCTCGCAGCCCCCGCCCCCGCCACCCGGCTGATCGCCGAGCTAGCCGCCGACGAGGAGACCTTCCCCGGCCTGTTCGCCGAGGTCCAAGAGATCACCCGGGCCCTCATGGAGAAGGCGGGCATCGACACCGCCACGGCCGACGCCATGCACGTCTTGGTGGTCGAAGCGGCCAAGAACGCCCAGTAGCCACGGCGGCGAGCACGTGATCACCCCCGGCTACTTTGTGGCGCCTGTCCGAGCTAGGACACCGGGGCCAACTACGGGCGGATCCAGATTTTCTGGCCGCACGGTTCGAAGCGGCTACCCTGCGGCCCAGTGGTCACGGCCTCTGTCTCCTGGCCGCAGGCCGGGCATGGCGGCAGACCTTCCTGCTGCGCCGCCATAGAGGCGCGCTGCTGCTCCCACGCTCGCCACTGGGCGGCCGAGATACCTACCTCGGCCGCGGTGAGGTCTGCGAGTAGGCCATCGTGGTCAGTTGCGTCCACCTCTCCAGACACGTCATTCGCGCTGATCACCCATTGCATCCGTTGTATTGCCTTGCCTGATAGCCGCTTGATCTTCGGCCACTCCGCAGGGCAACTCACAACCTCGCCGCGGCTCCACCATCCAAGGTCGAAGGTTGGCTGTCTTCGCTTCCACTGCACTCCGTAGGTCAACTTGCGGTTTCCATCGTGGCAGCCAAGCCACAGCATGAAGATCAGGTTCAAGTAGGAGCCGGGTTCGCAGTGCCACTGCTCACGGGTCTTCCAGCCGCACTGCTCGGCAATGCGTGACAGGACAAGCGACTGTCCTGGCCGGGGCGGCTTGTCTGCTTGAGACAATGACACACCGTGATCGACGGGGGGTAGGAAGCTCGGGTACCGCTGCATGATCGCTCCTGTCCTACGTGCTCAGTCCTCAGGAGGATACGAGGCAGCTGCTTGACCTCTCCGAACAGCAAAACACGCGCAAAGCCCCATCCGCTTCGAGGGGCCCATGATGTACCTCACCATAGGAACATGACCGACCAGTCGTCGGGCCGCAAACCCCGGGGACACCTGAGAAGCGTGGTCCGAATCCGGTTCGCCGAGCAGCCGCTGCGCACGCCCGGCCCGCCGGGGACGTCCAGCGGGCCGGTAGAGCATCACGCGTGCGGCGCGAGGTAGCCCAGCACCCCGATGCCGAGGCCGGCGGTGCCGAAGAAGGCGGCTCCGCCGGATCCGGCGGCCGCGAGCGGCGTCGAGCCGAGGGCGAAGACGGTAATGCCGGTCCCCAAGGCGGCCACGGCGGCCGCCAGCAGGACCAGGGCCACGCCCATGATCTTGAGCTGCAAGGAATTCCCCTCCGGGCAGGAAGGGGTGGCCGAAGCCGATGCCGTCGTGGCAGCCGAGCCCCACCACCCCTGTTGGCAACGTTGTACAGAACAGGTGTGATCAACGCGAGCGCGGCCGACTCGCACTCGAAGGGCGCTGGCTGCCTGCTGTCTTCGCTCCGTACGAACTTGTACGGCTGCCTTCGGACCCACAGGGAAAGCTCCGGGCGCAACTCCCCTTCCATGTCGGCGGGGACGCACCCCTGATTCTACGCGTCGGCACCGACACCCAGCGGGCACACACTTCCGGGCCGACGGGACGTCAGCAGATCGGTCGACGGAGATCTTCCCGAAGTGCAACGCCCCGCCCCAGACGGCGGATGCAGCACTCAGGCTTCCCCGTCGGAATCCTCCGCCCCGTCCCCGGGCGGGCCTCCCCGGAACCCGGGTGTCGCGCCGGGCCTGCGGCCTCCTCCCCCTGCGGGGTGCGCGGGCCGGGTATCGCCGCCCGGAGGGACAGGTCCAGATCGAGACGGCTGTTCATGTCCAGCTCGAACCGGCCGCACGGCTCCACATGCGCCCAGAACAGCGGCGACACGGCTCGGCGGTCCGCGTCGGTGAGCTTGTCCGCCCACTTCGGATCGGCCAGGACCTCCTGCACCAGCAGCGTGTTGACGTGCACCAGCGCGGACTGGAGCAGGTGCAGCGCGAGCACGCTGACTTCCTGGGACTCTTTGTCCGTTCCGGCCAGGTCGCCGTCCTTGCTGTAGAAGAGGTCCTTGTTCGCGGAGTTCCAGTTCCCCACCACCTGCAAACCCTCGTGGATCTCCTGGCGCATCTCGGTAGTCGCAGATGAACGCCGTATGTACCGCCCGTCCGAGTTCCTCGATCGCCCGGTAGGTGGGGTGCTTGGGTCCACCGCGGGTGAAGCGGCAGGACCTGCTCGGCCTCGGCGGTGCCCAGGCGCAGGGCAGTGGTGTACTTCACGATCTGGTCGTACCGCTGGGCGATCAGGTCCCAGTCGATCGTCTTGGCGGAGAGCACCGGGCCCAGGTTCGGCCACTGGTCGTCCTGACCGGCCGCCAGCCGGTACAGCCTCGCGGAGCCGATGTTCTTCAGCCTCGGCATCAGCTTGAAGTCGAGCATGTGCGCGAAGGCGAACCCGACGATGGAGGCGTCGTGCGTGTCGGTGTACTGCCGGTCGACGACCATGTCGGTGCAGTGCCGCATCACGCCCTCGATCATTGAGGCAACCTCGGAAGCCGAACAGGACTTCAGCTGGCTGTAGATACAGACCGATTTCCGTTCCACATGCCAATAAATCATCACGCCGGGGCCCCGGTAGCGCTGGTGTCACTCGGTCATCAGGTTCGAGGACCAGGCACCGAACTTGCGGCTGTCGGAGGCGCACGCGGTGCCGGTGCCCCACCACATCTCGTCCCGTACGGCGAAGGTGGCGTTCACCGACTTCCGCAGGGCCGCCCGCACGTTGGCCCGGTTGACGAACAGGTGCCGCACCCTGCGCAGCGTCGCCTCGCTCTCGCCGTGCTTGCCGGTCACCGCGACCCGCTTGATCCCCATGTTCGTGCCCAGCCCGAACAGCACCAGCAACAGCCGGCGCCGCAGCACGTCCTTGGACAGGTTCTCCCGGGTGGCGACCGAGGTGAACTCGGCGATGAAGTCCGTATCGAACTCGGCGTACTTCAGGATGTCCAGCAGGTCGATGGTGCCCTAGCGCCGTTCGATCTCGCTCTTGACCGCCACCAGGGACTCGGCTCCTCCTGCTTGCCGCGCGGGGAGACCCTGATCCACGGCTCACCGTGCTTCCTGACGGCGTAGCGCACGTCCCGGTTGTCCTTGAAGTCCGCAGGCAGCTCATCCTCCGGGTCACGCCACCGGTTCGCCCCCCACCACCCAGATCTCCCGGCGCCACACCGCGTCCCGCAAAGCGACCAGCACGCACAGCTCGTACGGGATGCGCTCGACACGCCCCTTGTCGTCCATCGCCGCCGCCCGCCACTGCTCCGGCACCACCCCCGCCAGCGGCACACTCTCCGCCGGATCGAAGAACGCGCCCTCCTTCAAGGGTTGCTCCAGGTAGCGCTGGAGCAGGTCGATCGCGTCCATCACCGGTCGGTAGGCCGTGTTGTTGCACTTCAGCTCCAGCGCCCCCAGCAGCGGCGAGAGCATCCGGCGCCAGTGCGCCGAGTACGACGACCGCGGGCCTCGTTCGCCGCAGCCTCCGCCGCCAGCGCCTTCAGCGTCTTCTCCCCGCCGACCACCGGGTAGATCACCCGCCGCACCGTGCCGGACGGCTCCGACAGCGCTGCCTCCGCGACTCGCAGCAGCATCCCCTCCTTGCCCCGCACCTTCTTCAGCTCGGCGTTCAGTTCCTTGTCGACCTTCCGCCCCGCCCGGGTGTTGATCTTCAGCACGAGCTGGATGAACAGGTCCACCAGCGAGTCGGTGATCTCCGTCTGCCGCACATGGCACAGCGCCGCCAGTAGCGTCAGCCGCCTCTCAGGCTTCATCCGCTCCAGATTCGCCGGGTATTCCTTCGACGCCCGCGCCGGCCACGCCTCCACGACTTTCTCCGACACGTCCGCGAACAAGTCTGCGGGCAGCTCCAGTCGCCGAACCCGGTTCAGCTTGTTCACCTCCGCCAACAGGCTCTCCAGCCCTGGCGCCCTCGGGTCGGCCTTCAGCTCGGCGAAGTGCGACTGCCCGCTACCCGACACTACCCCCTCACTATCCGCTCCCTCGCCCGTCCCGTCCCCGCTGCCGACGACCAGATCTTCCAGGCGTGAGCGGTTCGCGTGCGAGATCCGCTCCACCCTGCTGCGGCAGAACCGGGCCTCGAAGTCCGTGACCGCCTTGCCCACCAGCCGCCCGCCCCGCCCCGGAGCCGGCGGCTCGATGCAGTCGTTGCGACACCGGGCCACCACTGCCTCCGCCAGCCGCTCCCGTGACAGCTCCACCGGACACAACTCGGCGGCCAGCCACTCGGCCAGCCGCTCTTGGTCCTCCTCAGTGTTCGCGAATCCGTACGCCTTCCGGATCTCCTTGCGGGGCCGCTTGATCCGGTCGCCCTGCCAGTCGTAGTCCGCCCACGCCCCTGCGGGCACCTTCACCTGTTGGGCCACGTACTCCACCGCCGCCGCGGGCATCTCCTTGGCGGACTCCGGGAACCGGGCCTCCGCCTCGAAGAACTTGAGCAACAGCGCGAAGCCCAACCGGGTCGCCCCGGACTTGTTCCGCACCTTCTTCATGTCGTCTTCGAGCAGCATCCAGACCTCAGGCAGTCTTCCGGCTCCCAGTCCTGCCGCACCCGCGCTCCCTCGCCCAACCAGTTGGATCACCACAGCGTGGCGAGGCGGAACCGGAGAGAAGATCAGAAGACCACAACTGTGGCCGGAAGGTTACTGAGCGCTACACGCCACCTGGCGACAGCTATATGAGAGCAGGGCCGAGTCGAAGGGTTCGGGGGTGACGGTCCAGGCCGGGGTGGTGGTCGTGGTCGGGGTGGTGGTGGTCATGGCGGCCATTGTCGCGAGCCGGGTGCCCCGGTGGGCGCGGGCCCGTTCACGCGGGGTGCGCGGGCCCGGTTTACGCGCGGTGGTCGGGGCAACCCGAACTGCGAACCGGCCCGCGGGGTCGACCGGGGCCGACCCATCGGAGGGCAACATGTCCACAGGCGTGATCATCGCTCTGATCGTGATCGTGGCGGTCGTCGTCGCCGTCCTCGCCGTCCTGACCGTGCGGGCCCGGGGCGCGCACGGCGGAGGCGGTCTGAAGCGGCGCTTCGGCCCCGAGTACGACCGTGCCGTGGCCCGGCACGACGGCGACGTCCAGGCGGCCGAGCGGGAACTCGCCGCACTCGTGGAGCGGCACGGCGGACTGCGCGAGCGGCCGCTGGAGCCCGCGGAACGCGAGCGCTACGAGGCCCGCTGGACCGCCACGCAGGAGCACTTCGTCGACTCCCCCAGGGAAGCGGTCGCCGAGGCGGACCGGCTGGTCGCGGAACTCGCCGGCGCGCGCGGCTTCCCGGACGGCGGCCAGTACGAGGAACAGGTCGCCGCACTCTCCGTGCACCACGCGCGCCATGTCCAGGGCTACCGCACCGTGCACCGGCTCGTGGGAGCCAACGGCAAGGCCGACGGTTCCTCGGACGGCGCCGCGCCCGGCACGGAGGAGCTGCGGGCCGCCCTGCTGGAGGCCCGCGCGCTCTTCGAGGACCTGCTCGCCCCGGCGCGCGGCGAACTCACCGCGAAGAAGACGGAAACGACCACCACGACCACCGCCCGGCGCGAGGACCACGGCCGCCATCTGCCGCGTGCCTTCCAGCGCCACCAGCCGAAGGAGGGCTGACCGCCATGACCGAGGTGACACCCAAGGCGTCCAAGACGCCCGAGGCATCCGAAGCACCCAAGGCGTCCGAGGCACGGGACGTCCGTGACGCCGAGGGACGGGATGTCCGTGACGTACGGAACGCACCCGAGGCGCTCGGCAAGCCCGACGACCTGACCGAGAAGCCGGCCATTGCCTCGCACAAGCCGCCGGCCGCCCCCGGCGCTCTCCTCCCGCGCGAGGAGGGCGACAAGCTCACCGCCCGGCTGGAACACGCGGTGGTCGGGTTCGTGGACGGCCCCCGGGACGCCGTGGAGGAGGCCGACGCGGTCCTCCAGGAGCTGGCGGCCCGGCTGACCGACGCGGTGCAGAGCCGCCGCCGTACGCTGCGCGGCTCCTGGCAGCCCGCCGCCCCGGCCGAGGGCACCTCCGCCGAGCCCGCCGCCACCCCCGACACCGAGCAACTCCGGCTGGCCCTGCGGGACTACCGCGAACTCACCGAACGGCTACTGCACATCTGACCCGTCGCCCTGGGCCCGTGTGTCCGCCCGGCGCTCCCGCCAGAGGCGTACGACGTCTTCCACGTCGTACGGCTTCATGCCCAGCGGGGGGCCGGGCGGCGGCTTGTACATCATCTCGCGGAGCTTGACGTTGACGTCCGTGATGATCTTCCGGACGATCCGTTCCGTCGGGGCCGCGAAGGCCGCCGCGAGCGCGTCCTCCGCCTCCTTGCGCAGGGCGAGCGTCGGCGGCAGCACCGACAGGCCCTCGCGCGCCATCTTCCGCTTGATCCACCACAGTTCGTCGTACGTGGTGTCCGTGCCCGGCGGCAACGGCCGTCCGGCGCCCGGCAGTCGGTCGAACTCGCCTCGCCGTTCGGCGTCCCGGATCTGCTTGTCGACCCACGACTCGAACGGGACCCCCGGTGGCTTTCGCTCGGTCATGCGTCCATTGTGCCGGACGGGACCGGCCCGGGCGATTTATCATGCGGCCGCTGTACAAAGACTGTTCAGCCGCTGATGCAGCCGTTGTTTCACGAAGGAGCGCACGTGCTCGAACTCACCATGGCCACCGTCTCGGGGGCGGAAGAGGGTGCCACGGCAGGCATGCTCATGGCCGATGCGCCGAGCGACCCGGGCGCCGTGCTGCGGGTGGGCCGGGACAAGTCCGTGTGCCGCCTGGTGACGCCCGAGGACTGGCTGTTCGTCTCCCGGGTGCACCTGGAGTTCCTGTGCGGCCCCGAGGGCGCCTGGCAGGTCACCTGGCTCCAGGGCTCCCAGGCCGAACCCTCCTCCGAGGTCCGGCTGGTCTCCGGGGCCTACGCCCAGCCGCTCACCTACGGCGGGACGGTGACGCTGCCGCGCGGCGGCTCCGGCGAGATCATCGTCATCGACCGCACCGGGCCGCGCAGCGTGAACGTGGGCTTCTACCACGAGGCGTAGGCACGGCGGTCGTGGGTTTGGGGGCTACGCCAGGACGCGTGCCAGCGCGAAACCGTCGTAGCCCTTGGTGCCCACGGTCTGGACGGCGGTGCCGCTGAGTCTCGGGTGCGAGCCGATCAGTTCGAGCGCGGCCCGGGTGCCGCGCACGTCCCCGTCGGTGCTGTCGGCGTCGACGACGCGGCCGCCCCTGACGACGTTGTCCACGACGATCAGGCTGCCCGTGCTGGTGAGTCTGAGCGCCCACTCCAGGTAGTGCGCGTTGTTGGCCTTGTCGGCGTCGATGAAGACCAGGTCGAACGGCGGCGGGTTCTCGTCGGCCAGCAGCGGCAGTGAGTCGAGCGCCGCGCCGACCCGCACCTCCACCAGCTTGTCGAGGCCCGCCCGCGCGATGTTGCGCACGGCGACCTCCGCGTGCCGCGGGCTGTACTCCAGCGAGACCAGCCGGCCGTCGGCGGGCAGGGCGCGGGCCAGCCAGATGGTGCTGTAGCCGCCGAGCGTGCCGATCTCCAGGATGGTGCGCGCGCCCTGGATCTCGGCGAGGAGCTGGAGCAGCTTGCCCTGGTTCGCCGTGACGCTGATCCGGGGGAGCCCGGCGGCGTCGCTGTCGTGCAGCGCGGCGTCCGTCACCGCGTCGTCCGGGGCGAGGTGGGCCGTGAAATAGGCGTCGACGGCCTCCCAGACCTGCGATTCGCTCATGCGCTGCCTCCCGTGTCCGCCCTGGCCATGACCGCCAACCATCATGCCAACGGCGCGGGCCGCGCGGGGGTTCCCTTCACACCGCGGGTCGGCGGACGCCCGCACGTCAATTCACCCGTTCGACGGAAGCGAGGGCGCGGCGGATACCGGTCGCCCCCGCGGCGAGCCCCACGCCCCCGTCCCCTCCCGCGGCACCCGCCGTGCCCCCTCCGAGCGGCACCGCGCCCCGGCCCGAGCTGCTGTTCCGCGCGGGGAACGCGGGTTCCGGCCGCGCGGTGACCCCGTTCTTCCGGTCGTGTTCCGGACAACTTCCGGACAAAGGGAAGACCGCTGTCAGGTGAAGCGGGGATGGCGCGCGTCCTTCTCCGGGGGTGCCGCGGGCGCCCTAGGCTCGTTTCCGGAGACACCCTGGCAATGCGGACATGGCACGAACGGGGCGGGAGGCCGACGAGGCGTGGCGAATGCGGAGCACGGCGAGCGACGACCGGCGCAGGTGTGCGGGGCGACGGCGGCCGGCACGGTCGTCGACGCCGCCGTCGACACGGCCGTCGACACGGCGAGAGTGCGTCTGAGAGCGGCCCGGCTCGGTCTGTGGCTGGTGGCGGCGGTCCTCGCCGTCCGCCAGATGACCGTGGTCCTCGCCACCCCGAGCGGTGAACGGCTGACGGACCTGGAGACCTGGGTCGGCGACAACGGCGTGCTGCACGTCAACGGCTCGCTCTACGACTCCTCCCGCTTCACGGGCACCCCGTTCGGCGGCCTCGTCCTCAAACCGCTCACGCGGGCGGCGGAACAGGCCCTGGGCTGGGGCTGGACCTTCGGCAGCCTGCTGCTGGTCGTCGCGATCGGCCTGGTCGCCGCGCACGCCCTGCCCCGGCCGGTCGGCAGACGGACGGCGCTCCTGGCCGCGCCGGTCGCGATCAGCCTGCTCATGCTGTCGCTGCCGGTACGCAACGCGCTGTGGCTCGGCCAGACCAGCATCCTTCCGGTGCTGCTGGTCCTCCTCGGCTGTTTCGTCGTACGGGACTGGCGGGCTGCCGGTGTGCTGATCGGGCTCGCGGCCGCGCTCCAGCCGACCGTGCTGCTCTTCGCCGCCCTGCTCTGGTGCACCGGGCGCCGCCGGGTCGCGGTGGCCACGGCGGCGACCTTCGCCGGGGGCACGCTGCTGGCCTGGGCCGCGATGCCGCACGACTCCGCCATGTACTGGGTGCACCATGTGGCCGGAGCCGGGCTCGGCGCGGACGCCGACGCGCTCGCCAACCAGTCCCTGCACGGCGCGCTGCTGCGGCTCGGCCTCTCCGGGCCGCTGGAGATCGGCCTGTTCCTCACGCTGGGCGCGGCCGTCGCCGTCCTCGGCGTCCGGCGGGCGGTGCGCTACGCGCGCGACGGACAGATGCTGCTCGCGGTCGCCGTGACCGGCTGCGCGGCGATCGCCGTCTCCCCGACGACCTGGCAGCACCAGTTGCTGTGGGTGCTGCCGGCGCTGGCGGGCCGCGTCGGGAAGCGGGCCTCCGACCGCTATGTGTGGCCGGTGACGGTGGTCCTGGTCATGACCCTCCCGGCGACGATGCTGCTGCCGAACATGGAGGCCCTGTACCCCCTCCGGGACAACGCGATCCTGCTCACCGCGCTTGCCGCGGCAACGGTCGTCCCCTTCCTCCCCCGCACCTCCCCGTACTACGCCGCACCGATCCCCGCGCGGTACGCCGCACCGGTCCCGACGCGCTGGAAACACGTCCCGCTCCTCCCCTTCCTCCGCCGCGTCCTCACCCGCCCCAACCTCCTCCTCGAACTGCTGCTGCTCCGCGTCACGTACGCGGCGTACCAGCAGGTCCGCCTTGCGGCGACCGGCGGCACGAACTCCGGCGGCCGGGCCCGTGCGGAGGCCCACGGACAGCAGATCCTCGACCTCGAACGCGCCCTGCACATCGACATCGAGCACGCGGTGAACCACTGGGTGGTGGGAGTGGGCCACCTCCGCGGCTTCTTCGACTTCTACTACACGTCGTTCCACTTCGTGGTCCCGCTGACGGTGCTCGCCCTGCTGTACTGGCGCCGCCCCGTCGACTACCGCTGGGCCCGCGCGACCCTGGGCTTCACCACCCTCCTGGCCCTGATCGGCTTCTGGCTCTACCCCCTCGCCCCGCCCCGCCTGATGCCGGCCCTCGGCATCATCGACACGGTCCACGGCGTCCAGGACTTCTCCCAGCCGGAGTACGGCACGCTCACGGCCCTCACCAACCAGTACGCCGCGATGCCGTCCCTCCACTTCGGCTGGTCCCTGTGGTGCGGCCTGGTCATCGCGCTGGTCGCCCGCCAGTGGTGGCTGAAATCCCTCGGCCTCCTCCACCCCCTCTTCACAGCGTCCGCGATCGTGGCGACCGGCAACCACTGGATTCTGGATGCGGTGGGGGGTGGGGTGGTGGTGGCGGCGGGGTTCGGTTTGTCGTATCTGTTGATGGGGCCACGGGCGGGGTCGACGACACCGGTGCCGACGCCTACGCGGCACGATGTCGGCGAGGAAGCGAGGGCACTTTCGGGGGGCCGGTCGGGAGGCTGACCAAGGTCACATATGAGCACCGGAGCGGTTGTTTTCGTAGAGTGAGGTAGCTGTGATGGAAGTCGAGCCATGGACGCCGACGCATCAGGCGGTTGAAACCAACGATTATGAGGAACTCGCCGCACTTCTTGATGCGGGAGCCGATCCGAACGAGGTCTGCTTCGGGATGACGCTGCTTGCGCACGCCATCGAGCTCGAAGGGGACTCAACGCTTCAGTCCGGCTACCGACTGCACGCCGCGCTCACTGCGATCGTCCTGGCCTATGGCGCTGACCCGGAATTGGTTTCGCGTAACGATCAGACTCCTATGGAAATTGCGGAAGAGTACGACCACGAGCCGGCTAAGCGTCTGTTGCGGAACTTCTTGAAACGGGGTCGAGTCCAACCAGTTGGGGAGTAGGGGATAGTTTTCGTGTACAAGCTATCCCCCTTTCGGCTTGGGGTGAGAGGTGGAAATGGGCGGGGTGGGATAGCTGTGGTTTCGTTTGATGTGGGTGGGGGGCGGGAGCCTTGGGTGGTTTTTGGGGTGGAGGGGGCGGGGGTGGTTCTTCGGCAGGTTGAGGGGCTGGAGGGCAGAGGTGGGCGGGTGGTTGACTTTTGGGCTCGGGATCTTTGTCGGGAAGAGGATTTGTTTCGGGCGTTCGCTGAGCGGCTGAGGTTTTCGGGTTACTTCGGGTGGAACTGGGATGCCGTCGTCGACTGTCTCGATGATCTGTGTGGGGACGTCACCGGCGGGGTCGGGGTGGTCGGTGTGATCCATGACGCCGATTCGTTGATTGACGCGGACCATCTCCAGGTTTTCGTTTCTGTGCTTTGTCAGGGTGCGGCGCGGGCCAATTCTTACGTGGATCTGGATGGGGAACCGCTCTATCGGCCCGCCATTTCTCAGCACTTCGTCTTCCTGGTGAAGGATTTCGATGCCGAGGAGATCGTCGGGAAGGTTCAGCATCCCGATCTTGTCGTCGCGCAGGACGGGGAGTTCGTCACGGTCACCTTGGACCCCGACGTTTGGTTCTCCTGATCAGCGGTCAGTTCGCACCAGACCCTTTTTCCGCCGGTCGGTGTCGGCTTCACGCCCCACTTGTCGGTCATCGCGGTCAGGAGGAGCAGGCCCCTGCCTCCCTCCGCGTCCGGGGGCGACTCGGCCGGCTTCGCCGGTAGTTGGGCGTAGGCGTCCGTCACCTCCAGCCTGACTCCGTTCCGTTGTTTCCGGAGGAGGAACGTGCAGCGGCGGTCCGGGACGTGGCGGAAGACGTTCGTGGTCAGTTCCGTCGCCGCCAACTCCGTGGCTTCCGTCAGGTGTTCCATGTTCCAGTCCGTCAGGAACGCCCGCACGATCCTGCGGATGTGGCGGGGCGTGTGCTCGCCGATCGTCAGCGTCATGCGGTACTGCGTCGCCACCGGCGATGCGTAGATGGAGGGGAAGTATCCGTTCACGGTACGAGCGTGACCTGTGGCGACTACCGTGGGCTACCGGTTGGATGCAACCCGTTCCGTAGTGAGAGGGGACCCCCACGTGACCCACATCAACGTCCTCGACCCGGGCGCCTCACCGCTCGACTACTACGGCTTCGAGCTGCGCAGATTGAGAGAGGCCGCCAACCTCACGCAACGTCAGTTGGGGGACGTTCTCAACTACACCGGTTCCCTGGTAGGGCAGATCGAGACCGCCAGGAAGGTGCCGACCGTCGAGTTCAGCGAGCGGGTGGATGCGGCCCTGGTGACCGGTGGGTTGTTCTCGCGACTCGTCGAGCTGGTGCTTCGTAGTCAACTTCCGGCCTGGTTCAGGCAAGTTGCCGAGCTGGAGGTTCGGGCCGCCGAGATCTGTACTTTCCAGACCCACGTCGTTCATGGGCTCCTCCAGACACCCGCATACGTTCGTGCTGTCCTCGGAGTGCTCGACCAGAGTGACCTCGAAGACCGCACCGCCGTCCGACTTGCCCGTCAGCGCATCTTCGACAAGGCCGAGTCGCCGGTCTTCTGGCTGGTGCTGAGTGAGGCCGCCCTGCGTCAGGAGATCGGCGGCCGTGAGGTCATGCGCGAGCAACTCGCCCACATGTTGTCCTTCGAGGACAACCCGCGGATCAATGTCCAAGTGCTGCCGTTCTCGGCCGGGGCGCACCCGGGGACACAAGGCTCGTTCAATCTCTACCGCTTCGTGGGCGACCCGGCCATCGTCTATACCGAGGGGTACGGCAGCGGTCATCCCAGCGCCAATCCGGACACCGTCAAGGACTGTTCACTCCGTTACGATCATCTCCGGGCCGCCGCTCTCTCCCTCAAGGATTCGGCGGAGCTGATCCGGCGAGTGATGGAGGAGCGCTATGGAGAGCAGCGTCTGGCGTAAGTCGTCGTACAGCGGTGATCAGGGCGGTGATTGTGTCGAGGTCGCCGACACTGCCTCCGCCGTCGCCATCCGTGACTCCAAGAACCCGGCGGGGCCGATCCTCACTCTCGACCCCGCCGCGTTCTCCGACTTCATCTCCTGGGCTACAGCCGCTGGATGATCGTCCCCGTCGCCAGTGCGCCGCCCGCGCACATCGTGATCAGGGCGAACTCCTTGTCGCGGCGCTCCAGTTCGTGGAGGGCCGTGGTGATGAGGCGGGCGCCGGTCGCGCCTACGGGGTGGCCTAGGGCGATGCCGCCTCCGTTGACGTTGACCTTGTCCAGCGACTGTTCGAAGACCTGGGTCCAGCTCAACACCACCGACGCGAACGCCTCGTTGATCTCGACCAGGTCGATGTCCTTCAACGACATGCCTGCCTTGCCGAGGACGGCTCGCGTCGCGTCTATCG
This sequence comes from Streptomyces sp. CAI-85, assembly GCF_013363615.1. NCBI lineage: Bacteria > Bacillati > Actinomycetota > Actinomycetes > Kitasatosporales > Streptomycetaceae > Streptomyces > Streptomyces sp. CAI-85. The sequence continues at coordinate 137,475 of NZ_JAANNX010000016.1, forward strand.
GGCCGTCCAGGTGGTAGTGGGGGTCCGCCCCCACCAGCGCCTGGGCGACGATCCGGGCCCGGGGCTTCAGTTTCAGGGCGCGGGCCATCCGTTTCGACGCCCACATGATCGCCGCCGCGCCGTCGCTGATCTGGGACGAGTTGCCGGCCGTGTGGACCGCCGTCGGCATGATGGGTTTCAGGCCCGCGAGCGCCTCGGCCGACGTGTCGCGCAGGCCCTCGTCGCGGTCGACCAGGCGCCACATGCCCTGGCCCGCCGCCTGTTCGTCCTCCGTGGTGGGGACCTGGACGGCGAACGTCTCCTTCTTGAAGCGTTCCTCCGACCAGGCCACCGCCGCGCGGGACTGGGAGAGCAGGCCGAGGGCGTCGACGTCCTGCCGGGTCAGGCCGCGGCGCCTGGCGATACGTTCCGCCGCCTCGAACTGGTTCGGCAGGTCCACGTTCCACTCGTCCGGGAACGGCTTTCCGGGGCCGTGCTTCGAGCCCGAGCCGAGCGGGACCCGGGACATCGCCTCCACCCCGCACGAGATGCCCACGTCGATCACGCCCGCGGCGATCATGTTCGCGGTCATGTGCGACGCCTGCTGCGAGGACCCGCACTGGCAGTCGACCGTGGTCGCCGCCGTCTCGTAGGGCAGGCCCATGGTCAGCCAGGCCGTCCGCGCGGGGTTCATCGACTGTTCGCCGGCATGGGTCACCGTGCCGCCGACGATCTGCTCGACCGCGTCGGCGGGGATGCCGGTGCGGCCCAGGAGTTCGCGGTAGGTCTCGCCCAGGAGGTAGGCGGGGTGCAGATTGGCGAGCGCGCCGCCGCGCTTGCCGATGGGGGTGCGGACTGCTTCCACGATCACGGGTTCGGCGGCCATGGGTGCGGATCCTCCTCCGAGGAACTAGTACGTGTTCTAGTTCTTCCGAGCAGTCTGCGGACGTGATGTGCGTCACCGCAAGGGTCTTGCAGCCTTCAGCACCCTGAACTACCTTCGCGGCAGCCTGTTTCTGATGAACCGTCAGACGGAACGTTCGATGGCTGGAGCCGCCGATGCCCTGTCCAGCGCTTCCCGACGGGTTCGACTTCACCGACCCCGACCTGCTGCATCACCGCGTCCCCCACCCGGAGTTCGCCGAGCTGCGCCGCGCCGAACCGGTCCGCTGGATCCCCCAGACGGGCAACGTCGCCGGTTTCCAGGACGAGGGGTACTGGGCCGTCACCCGGCACGCCGACGTCAAGTACGTCTCCACGCACCCCGAGCTGTTCTCGTCCTACCTCAACACCGCGATCATCCGCTTCAACGAGCACATCCAGCGGGACTCCATCGACGCGCAGCGGCTGATCCTGCTCAACATGGACCCGCCCGAGCACACGCGCGTACGGCAGATCGTGCAGCGCGGCTTCACACCCCGGTCCGTACGGGCACTGGAAGGGCGGCTGCGGGAGCGGGCGCGGGCCATCGCCGAGGGCGCCCGCGCGCACGACGGCCCCTTCGACTTCGTCACCGAGGTCGCCTGCGAACTGCCCCTCCAGGCCATCGCCGAGCTGATCGGCGTCCCCCAGGACGACCGGGCCAAGATCTTCGACTGGTCCAACAAGATGATCGCCTACGACGATCCCGAGTACGCCATCACCGCCGAGGTCGGCGCGATCTCCGCCGCCGAGCTGATCTCGTACGCCATGAACATGGCCGCCGAACGGAAGCGGTGCCCCGCCCACGACATCGTCTCCACGCTCGTCGCCGCCGAACACGAGGGCAACCTCAACTCCGACGAGTTCGGCTTCTTCGTGCTGATGCTCTCCGTCGCCGGGAACGAGACCACCCGCAACGCCATCACGCACGGCATGCACGCCTTCCTCACCCACCCCGAGCAGTGGGAGCTGTACAAGGCCGAGCGGCCCGTCACCGCCGCCGAGGAGATCGTGCGCTGGGCTACCCCCGTCGTCGCCTTCCAGCGGACCGCCACCCAGGACACCGAACTCGGCGGCAAGCTGATCAGGAAGGGGGACCGGGTCGGGCTCTTCTACGCCTCCGCCAACCACGATCCCGAGGTCTTCGACCGGCCCGACGACTTCGATGTGACCAGGGATCCGAATCCTCACCTCGGGTTCGGAGGCGGCGGGCCGCACTTCTGCCTCGGGAAGTCCCTCGCCGTGCTGGAGATCGACCTCATCTTCAACGCCGTCGCCGACGCCCTGCCCGGACTGACCCTGGTGGAGGACCCGCGACGGCTGCGGTCCGCCTGGATCAACGGTGTGAAGGAGTTGCGGGTCAGTACGGCTGGGTGACGAAGTCGCTGCGGCTGACCGTGGTCGTGGAGCCGTCCTCGCGCTGCACCGTGTACTCGACCTTGGTGATCGTGCCGGGGGTGGGCGTGAGGGGCGCGGTCAGCCTCAGCAGGTCGCGCATCTCGGTGTCGTTGAACACGACGTGGTCGCCCACCTGGTAGTCCTGGCAGTCCGGCGTGGTCATGGCCGTGGTCCTTCGCTCGTCGTCCGGTGGGGCGTGGGGTGTGGGGCGCGTGTACGTGTGTCGCGTGTACCCGTACCGCGCCACGCCGTACGGCACGCCCGTAATCCCTCGCTCGGATGAGTCCCGGGTTCGGTTCGGTGGTTCCGTTCGGTGGTTCGGTTCGACGGCTCGGTTCAGTCGCGGCCGGAGGCGGTCACGGCCAGGACACCGGAGGCCGCCGCCGCGACGAGCAGCGGGAGCGCGACCCCGTGGTGGATCACCAGCCACGCCCCCAGCACGGCGCCCGCGAACATCGCGACCACCGCCGCCGCGCGGCGCGGTGTGCTGCGGCCCGTGCCGCCGCCCGCGTGCGAGTCGGAGGCCAGGCCGGTCAGGGTCATGGTCACGACGGTCGTCGTCGAGAGGTCGCGGACGGCGAGTTTGCGGACGGTCGCGTTGCGCAGCCCCATCGCGAACGCGGTGAGGGCGATGACCGCGTAGATCCGGCCGGGGGTCTCGTATGCCACGGCGGACGCGCCGGCCAGCAGGAGCGCCTCGACGGCGAGCGTCGCACGGGCCCCCGTACGGCGGGAGTCGCCCACGCGCCGGATCAGCCGGCCGCCGGCCGCCGCGCCCACCAGGAAGCAGGCAAGCGAGATCGCGGTGTGCCGGACGGTGAAGCCGGGGGCGCCGGCGGCGGCGAAGCCGAGCATGACGACGTTTCCGGTCATGTTCGCGGTGAAGACATGGCCGAGGCCGAGGAAGCTGACGGCGTCGATCAGGCCGCTCACCAGGGTGAGGCCGAGGAGGACGGGGACCAGACGCACGCCCCGCGCCTCGGGGTCCTTCGGGGGCTCCGTGGTCATCCGGTCAGTGGATCACGCGCGGGGGTGGAAACGCCGAAACGGCGGCCCCGGGGGCGGGGGCGCCGTTGTCATGC
>NZ_JAANNX010000167.1:0-1884 GCF_013363615.1 Streptomyces sp. CAI-85
CCTTGACGATGGCCTCGTAGACCTTCACGCGGCCGGTCACGTCGTCGGACTTGATGGTCAGCAGCTCCTGGAGGGCGTAGGCGGCGCCGTACGCCTCCAGGGCCCACACCTCCATCTCACCGAAGCGCTGGCCACCGAACTGGGCCTTACCACCCAGCGGCTGCTGGGTGATCATGGAGTACGGGCCGGTCGAGCGGGCGTGCAGCTTGTCGTCGACCAGGTGGTGCAGCTTCAGGATGTACATGTAGCCGACCGAGATCGGGTCCGGGAACGGCTCACCGCTACGGCCGTCGAACAGCCGCGCCTTGCCGGACGGGAGCACCATGCGCTCGCCGTCGCGGTTCGGGATGGTGTGCTGGAGCAGACCCGCCAGCTCGTCCTCACGGGCGCCGTCGAAGACCGGGGTGGCGACGTTGGTGCCCGGGGCGACCTGGTCGGCGCCGATGGCCTGGAGGCGCTGCGCCCACTCGTCGGCGAGACCGGAGACGTCCCAGCCGCGGCTGGCGAGCCAGCCGAGGTGGATCTCCAGCACCTGTCCCGGGTTCATTCGGGACGGCACACCGAGCGGGTTGAGGATGATGTCGACCGGGGTCCCGTCCTCGAGGAACGGCATGTCCTCGATGGGCAGGATCTTGGAGATGACACCCTTGTTGCCGTGCCGGCCGGCGAGCTTGTCGCCGTCCGTGATCTTGCGCTTCTGCGCGACGTAGACCCGCACGAGCTGGTTGACGCCGGGCGGCAGTTCGTCGCCCTCCTCGCGGTCGAAGACGCGCACGCCGATGACCTTGCCGGTCTCGCCGTGCGGCACCTTCAGCGAGGTGTCACGGACCTCACGGGCCTTCTCACCGAAGATCGCGCGCAGCAGGCGCTCCTCCGGCGTCAGCTCGGTCTCACCCTTGGGCGTGACCTTGCCGACGAGGATGTCACCGGCGGTGACCTCGGCGCCGATGCGGATGATGCCGCGCTCGTCGAGGTCGGCGAGGACCTCCTCGGAGACGTTCGGGATGTCCCGGGTGATCTCCTCGGGGCCCAGCTTGGTGTCACGGGCGTCGACCTCGTGCTCCTCGATGTGGATCGAGGAGAGGACGTCGTCCTGCACGAGGCGCTGCGACAGGATGATCGCGTCCTCGTAGTTGTGACCCTCCCACGGCATGAACGCGACCAGCAGGTTCTTGCCGAGGGCCATCTCGCCGTTCTCGGTGGCCGGACCGTCGGCCAGGACCTGGCCCTCGATGATCCGGTCGCCCTCGTTGACGATGACCTTCTGGTTGACCGAGGTGCCCTGGTTGGAGCGGGCGAACTTGGCCAGGCGGTACGTGATGTACGTGCCGTCGTCGTTGGCGGTGGTGATGTAGTCCGCGGAGACCTCCTGGACGACACCCGCCTTCTCGGCCTTGACCACGTCGCCGGCGTCGACGGCGGAGCGGTACTCCATGCCGGTGCCGACGAGCGGGGACTCGCTCTTGATGAGCGGCACGGCCTGGCGCATCATGTTCGCGCCCATGAGGGCACGGTTGGCGTCGTCGTGCTCGAGGAACGGGATCATGGCGGTCGCGACCGACACCATCTGGCGCGGCGAGACGTCCATGTAGTCCACGTCGTCACCGGGGACGTAGTCGACCTCGCCGCCACGGCGGCGGACCAGGACGCGGGACTCCTCGAACCGGAGATCGTCGTTGAGCGTGGCGTTGGCCTGCGCGATGACGAAGCGGTCCTCCTCGTCGGCGGTCAGGTAGTCCACCTCGTCGGTGACCTGGCCGTCGACGACCTTGCGGTACGGGGTCTCGACGAAACCGAACGCGTTGACCCGGCCGTAGGAGGCGAGCGAGCCGATCAGACCGATGTTCGGGCCTTCGGGCGTCTCGATCGGGCACATGCGGCCGT
>NZ_JAANNX010000168.1:0-1820 GCF_013363615.1 Streptomyces sp. CAI-85
CTCGTCGACGCGGCCCCACGGGTCGCTGCTCACAGCGCCTCCTCCACATGATGCCTCCGAGGGGCTTCGGCGCCCCCGGGCATCGTCCACAGTTTCGTCACGGCCAACATAGGCGACCGGCGGGTTGCCTGTCCGCATCCAGCGCGACCGAAATTCCGCTGCTGGCCGCCTGGATGTCAGGACTTCGAGACCGTCGCCTTGTCGATGACGACCGTCGCGTTCGGGGCACCGTCACCGGCGCCGGTGTTCTCGCCCGCGGCCGCGATCTTCTGGAGCACCTTCATGCCCTCGGCCGAGACCGTGCCGAACGGTGTGTAGCTGGGCGGGAGCTGGCTGTCCTGGTAGACGAGGAAGAACTGGCTGCCGCCGGTGTTCGGCTGGCTGGTGTTCGCCATCGCGACCGTGCCCGCCGGATAGACGTTGTTCTTGAGGCTCTTGTCCTTCAGGTTCTCGTCCGGAATGGTGTAGCCGGGGCCGCCGCTGCCGGTGCCCGTCGGGTCGCCGCACTGGAGCACGTAGATCCCGTTGGTGGTCAGGCGGTGGCACTTGGTGTGGTCGAAGTAGCCCTTGCCCGCGAGGTAGTTGAAGGAGTTGACGGTGTGCGGGGCCGCGGCCGTCTTCAGCGGGATGTCTATGTCACCGCACGTCGTCGCCAGCTTCAGCGTGTAGTCGGCCGACTTGTCGATGGTCATCGCCGGCTCCTTCTTGGAGCTGACCTCCTTGACCTTCCCCGGAGCGGCCTTCTCGCACGGGTCCTCGACGGGAGTGGGGGAGGCGGCCGGAGTGGTGTCCGCGCTCGCGTTCGTCTTGTCGTCGTCGCCCTTGATGACGCCCGACGTGTACAGCGCCACGCTGCCCACCAGGATCACGCCGAGCACGGACGCGATCACCGAGTTGCGCACGCGGGCCTTGCGGCGCGCTGCCGTGCGGCGCTGCTGCTGCCGCAAGAACTTCTCCCGGGCGAGCTGACGCTTGCGCTGTTCCTGGGTGACCACCGGGTTCTCTCCTCGTGCGTCTCGTGCGTCTGGTCCGTCGACAGGGACGCGTGCGTCTCATGAGCCGATCGCCCGCGTGTGCCCCGTACCGTATATGGGTTCGCTGAGGAATCGGCAGCGCCGGTAGTCTCTGACCACAGGGGAAGCCCGTCGAGGCGCCCCGCGGGGGGTCCACAAGTCCCCCCGTACCGCCACAACGAAGGACGATCGTGCTCATTGCCGGGTTCCCCGCCGGGGCCTGGGGGACGAACTGCTATCTCGTCGCCCCCGCCGCCGGTGAGGAGTGCGTGATCATCGACCCGGGCCATCAGGCGGCCCCCGGAGTCGAGGAAGCGATCAGGAAGCACCGGCTGAAGCCGGTCGCCGTCGTCCTCACCCATGGACACATCGACCATGTGGCCTCGGTCGTTCCGGTGTGCGGCGCCCATGACGTGCCGGCTTGGATCCACCCCGAGGACCGGTTCATGATGAGCGACCCCGAGAAGGCGCTCGGCCGCTCCATCGGGATGCCGCTGATGGGCGAGCTGACCGTGGGCGAGCCGGACGACGTCCGTGAACTGACCGACGGCGCACGGCTGGACCTCGCCGGGCTGGAGTTCTCCGTCGCGCACGCACCGGGCCATACCAAGGGGTCGGTGACGTTCCGGATGCCCGAGACGACCGAGATCCCGTCGGTCTTCTTCTCCGGGGATCTGCTCTTCGCCGGCTCCATCGGACGCACCGACCTGCCCGGCGGTGACATGGCCGAGATGCTCGACTCGCTGGCCCGCGTGTGCCTGCCGCTCGACGACTCGACCGTGGTGCTGTCCGGCCACGGCCCCCAGA
>NZ_JAANNX010000070.1:0-24384 GCF_013363615.1 Streptomyces sp. CAI-85
ACATCGTCGCCGCCTTCGACGGCATCATGGTCGCCCGCGGCGACCTCGGCGTCGAGATGCCCCTCGAACTCGTGCCGATCGTCCAGAAACGCGCGATCAAACTCGCCAAGCGCAACGCCAAGCCGGTGATCGTCGCCACCCAGATGCTCGACTCCATGATCGAGAACTCCCGGCCCACCCGCGCGGAAGCCTCCGACGTCGCCAACGCGGTCATCGACGGCTCCGACGCGGTGATGCTCTCCGGCGAGACCAGCGTCGGCAAGTACGCCGTCCAGACCGTCCGCACCATGTCCAAGATCGTCGCGGCCGCGGAACAGGACATCCTCGCCAAGGGGCTCCCGCCGCTCACCGACAGCAACAAACCCCGCACCCAGGGCGGCGCCATGGCCCGCGCGGCCGCCGAGATCGGCGACTTCCTCGGCGCACGCTTCCTCGTCGCCTTCACCCAGAGCGGCGACACGGCCCGCCGCCTCTCCCGCTACCGCTCCCCGATCCCCCTCCTCGCCTTCACCCCCGAACCGTCGACCCGCTCCCAGCTCAACCTCACCTGGGGCGTGGAAACCTTCCTGGGCCCCCACGTCGACTCCACCGACGCGATGGTCGACCAGGTCGACGACCTCCTCCTCAAATACGGCCGCTGCGAAAAGGGCGACGTCGTCGTCATCACGGCCGGCTCACCCCCCGGCGTCACCGGCTCCACCAACCTGGTCCGAGTCCACCACATCGGCGAGGACGACAGCCCGAAGTAGGGGGTCAGTACTTGGGCCCGACGTGGGCGTCGAGCAGGGCAACATGCGCCCTCTTGGCGACGGAGATGTTGTACGGATCGCCGCCCCGTGTGCAGTGGGTCCACCCGACGCCCAGCTTGTCGAGGGTGCCGGTGTAGAGCTGCCGGATGTCGTCGGACACGTTGGTGAAGAAATACCGCGGATACTCATACCGCTTCCGCACCCCACCAACGGTGCGAGTCGTCCAGTTGACGATCCGACACCCATCGGAGTGAATGAGCCCCCGGACGAACTCCCAGGGGTGAGCATCGACGATGTCCTGCTGCCAGGGTTCGAGGACGATCCGCCGCTCATGCTTCTTGCCGGGGCCGTGCTGGGGGAACATGCAGATCCAGTGCCTTGTGTACGACTTCACCTCGACGCAGCCGCCCCTGTGACGTCGGCTGACGCTCGGGAGCGGCATGACCTTGCGCATGGCTTCCTCGGCTGCAGCGATCAGGCCGGTCTGCGTTGCGTTGCAGAAGACGGAGAGGTGGTGCTGCTTGGGCTTCGACACGATGTGGCCGTCGCCGAGGTACAGGCCGAGCAGGTAGGCGTATGCGATCTCATCGAACTTGCGGCCGGTGCACTGGGGGCAGTCCGTGAGCTGTTCATACGTCTCGCCACGGGCTTTGCGGTCTTCGCTGCGCCACCAGCCGACGGTGCCGCGTGGGACGTTCAGGCGCTCGGCGACGAGCCGATTGGGAACGCCCTGGCGCGTGAGAGCGACGGCTTGGGCTCGAATCGAAGGGTTGTGCTGTTCCATGCGGCCACTCTGCGTCACCGATCGTGACCGCATACGGCAAATGGAGGAGGGGCACGCGAACGTGATCCTCCGCTTGACGGCGGGTCAGAGCTTGGGCCCCGCGTGTGCCTCCATGAGGGCGACGGAGGCTTTGCGGGCGACGGAGATGTTGAACGCGCATCCGTTCCGCGCGGACTGAGTCCACTCGACGCCCAGCTTGTCGAGGGTGTCGGTGTAGAGCTTCCGGATGTCGTCGGAGACATTGGTGAAGAAGTACCGGGGGTACTCGTAGCGCTTACGCTCCCCGCCGACGGTCTTCTCGGTCCAGTTGGTGATGCGGCAGCCGTCCGAGTGGATGAGTCCCTTGATGAACTCCCAGGGATGTGCGTCGACGATCTCCTGCTGCCAGGGCGCGAGTGCGATCTTGCGGTCGTGCTTCTTGCCCGCGCCGTGCTGGGGGAAGAGGAGGGGCCAGTGCCGGGAGTAGGAGGTCACCATGACGCACCCCTGCTTTTGCAGAACGCAGACGCCGATGCCCGGGCGTACGCGGGTGATGGCCTCCCGGCACTCCTGGATGAGTCCGGGCCATGCGTCAGCGCAGGCGATGCGCAGGTAGTAGCCGCTCCGCGGATGTGCGCTGATGCAGCCGTCGCCCAGGTAGAGCCCCAGTAGGTAGGAGTACGCGGATTCATCGGCGGGTGGGCCGGGATCGGGTGGGGTCATTCGGGGCAACGGGTTCAGTCGGTGCTGCCAAGAGCGGATCGCGGAACGGGAGATGCCAGTCTCCCGGCTCACGGAGTTGAGGCTGCGGCCCTGTGTGACGAGGGCGAGTGCTCGCTTGCGGGTGCTGACGTCGTACATGTGAACACTCTGCGAGAGTGATCGCCGCGCCGTGCAGCAAAAAGCGGATGTTCACGAGAACGTGGACATCCGCTTTTCGAGGCAACCTTGGATTTGAAGGAAAAGTGCCCCAGGTGGGATTCGAACCCACACTGTCCGCTGTTTGAGAACGGCCTCTCTAACCAGTTGGAGTACTGGGGCCTTAGAAAGGAAGGGAAACTGCAACCCCTCGCGCACCCACCTTACCGCAGCTAGGTAGGCTCTTGTCAGCAGTACCCCTGCCCTGAACGAGGAGCCCCCGTGACCGCCCCCGAGTCGCCCCAGCCCGTGGACGCGCCCGATGATGACAAGTCGCACGTGCCTCCGCTGACGACCCGTGTCGTCATCGCCGAGGACGAGGCCCTGATCCGGCTCGATCTCAAAGAGATGCTGGAGGAGGAGGGCTACAGCGTCGTCGGTGAGGCCGGTGACGGCGAGCAGGCCGTCGAGCTGGCCCGTGAGCACAAGCCCGACCTCGTGATCCTCGACGTGAAGATGCCCAAGCTCGACGGCATCTCGGCCGCCGAGAAGATCGCCGAGGAGCGCATCGCCCCGGTGCTGATGCTCACCGCGTTCTCGCAGCGCGACCTCGTGGAGCGGGCCCGGGACGCGGGTGCGATGGCGTATCTCGTGAAGCCGTTCAGCAAGAGCGATGTCGTGCCGGCGATCGAGATGGCCGTCTCCCGGTTCACGGAGCTGAAGGAGCTGGAGAACGAGGTCGCGGACCTCACGCTCCGGCTGGAGACGCGCAAGCTCGTGGACCGGGCGAAGTCGATCCTTCAGACGGAGTACGGGCTGACGGAGCCGGCCGCGTTCCGGTGGATCCAGAAGACGTCGATGGACCGGCGGATGTCGATGCAGCAGGTCGCCGAGGCGGTCATCCAGGACGCCGAGGAGAAGAAGGCCGCGAAGGGCTGAGACGAGAGAAGTGAGGCCCGCCTCCCCCGGCAGGGGGAGGCGGGCCTCCGTCGTGTCGCGGCGTGCTCAGTCCTCGCCGAGGTACGCCTTGCGGACCGACTCGTCGTGGAGCAGGTCCTGGCCGGTGCCGGAGAGGACGATCTTGCCGACCTCCATGACATGGCCGTGGTCGGCCAGGGAGAGCGCGGCCTGGGCGTTCTGCTCGATGAGCAGGATGGTGGTGCCCGCGGACTTCAGCTCCTGGATGGTCGCCATGATCTTCTGCATCATGATCGGGGAGAGGCCCATGCTGGGCTCGTCGAGCATGAGCAGTTTCGGCCGGGACATCAGGGCCCGTCCCATGGCGAGCATCTGCTGCTCGCCGCCGGAGAGTGTGCCCGCGGCCTGCTTGCGGCGTTCTCCGAGGATGGGGAAGAGGTCGTAGGCGCGTTGGATGTCCTTCTCGATGCCTTCCTTGTCGTTGCGGAGGAAGGCGCCGAGGCGGAGGTTGTCCTCGATCGTCATGCGCGGGAAGATGTGCCGCCCCTCGGGGGAGTGGGCGAGTCCCAGCGAGACGACCTTGTGGGCGGGGATCTTCTTCAGCGATGTGCCGTCGAACCTGATGTCGCCGGACAGGGGCTGGAGGAGGCCCGAGAGGGTGCGCAGGGTGGTGGTCTTGCCGGCGCCGTTGGTGCCGATGAGGGTGACGACCTCGCCCGCGTTCACCTTGAACGAGATGCCCTTGACGGCCTCGATCTTGCCGTAGGCGACCCTGAGGTCTTCGACCTCCAGCAGTGCGGTCACTTGTCGTCCCCTTCCGTGGTGCTGTGCGCCTCGGCCTCCGCAGCCTCGACTTCGGCGGCTTCGGCGTCGCCCGGGGCGCCCTCGAAGGGAGTGCCCAGGTAGGCGGCGATGACGCGTTCGTCGGCCTGGACGACTTCGGCGGGGCCTTCGACGATCTTCTCGCCCTGGACGAGGACGGCGACCCGGTCGCAGAGGTTCATGATGAACCGGATGTCGTGCTCGATGACGAGGACGGCGATGCCCTTGTCCCGGATGGCGAAGATGAGTTCTTCGGCTGCCCTGGTCTCCTGGGGGTTCATGCCGGCGGTCGGTTCGTCGAGCAGCAGCAGACCGGGTTCGCTCGCCAAGGCCCGGGCGATCTCCAGCTTGCGCTGTTCGCCGTAGGGCAGGTTGCGGGCGAGGTGGTCGGCCTTGGCGGCGAGGCCGGTGAACTCGAGGAGTTCCATGGCCCGGGCCCGTGACTCGTCCTCGGCCTTCTTGAAGCCGGGCAGGCGCAGGAGGGCGGACCAGAGGCCTTCCTTGGTGCGGGTGTGCCGTCCGACCAGGACGTTCTCCAGAACGGTCATGTTGGCGAAGAGCCGGATGTTCTGGAACGTACGGGCGATGCCGGCCTGGGTGACCAGGTGCGGCTTGGGGGGCAGGACGGTGCCCTTGAAGGCGACCTTGCCCTCGGTCGGCACGTAGAGGCCGGTCAGGCAGTTGAAGAAGGTCGTCTTGCCGGCGCCGTTGGGGCCGATGAGGCCGACGATCTCGCCGCTGTTGACGGTGAGGTTCACGTCGCGGACGGCGGTGAGTCCGCCGAAGCGCATGGTGACACCGGTGGCGTCGAGGACCGTTGTGGTGGTGGGTGCGGTGGTGGTCATGGCGGTCACGCCCCTGCCTTCGCGACGCCGGTCGCGCCTTCGGGCAACGGCTTGTCCTCCGGTACGTCGAGCTGTCCGGTCTCGTGGAATTCGAGCTGCTTCCGGCGGTCGGCGACCAGGCCTTCGGGGCGGAAGCGCATCAGCAGCATCAGGGCGATGCCGAAGAGGAGCAGCTGGTACTCCGCCATGAACTGGAGCTTGGCCGGGATGAGGTAGAGCAGTGCGGCGCCGATGAGGGGGCCGCTGATGGTGCCCATGCCGCCGAGGATGACGGCGGCGAGCAGGAAGGCCGAGTTCGGCGGTACGGAGCCGGCGAACTGGTACTGCTCGGGGGTGACGCTGTAGGACACGTGTGCCTGGACGGTGCCGGCGAGGCCGGCGAGGGAGGCGCCGAGGGCGAAGGCGAGGAGCTTGAGGCGGAAGCCGTTGATGCCCATGGCGGTGGCGGCGGTCTCGTCCTCGCGGATGGCGACCCAGGCGCGGCCGATGCGGGATTCCGCGGAGCGGCGGAAGACCATCACGACGACGGCTGTGAACACCAGCATCAGCAGGTAGTAGTTGGCCGAGCGGGTGAGCTCGTGGCCGAGGACGGTGTGCGGGACTCCGAGGTTGAATCCGAAGATCTCCAGGTCGGGGATCTGGGGGATGCCGTTGGAGCCGTTGGTGATGTCCGGTCCGCTGTTGCCGTTGAGGTTGTTCATGGTGATGCGGAAGATCTCACCGAAGCCGAGCGTGACGATGGCGAGGTAGTCGCCGCGCAGTCGCAGGGTCGGGGCGCCGATGACCACGCCGAAGATCAGCGAGGCGGCGGCGCCGGTGAGAACGGCGGCCCAGAAGGGGAATTGGACACCGATGGTCGAGGCGGGGGAGCCGGAGACCAGCGCGGCGGCGTAGGCGCCGACGCCGAGGAAGGCGACGTAGCCGAGGTCGAGGAGGCCGGCGAGGCCGACGACGACGTTGAGGCCCAGGGCGACCGTGGCGAAGATGAGGATGTTCGCGCCGATGAGGGCGAACTGGTCGTTGGTCTGGGTGAAGGGGAAGCAGATCGCCGCGGCGAACGCCGCGCCCAGGGTGACGTTGCGGTGCTTGGCGGTGAGGGCCGAGAGCCGCTTCAGCAGTCCGGCGCGGGTGACGGCGGTGAAGCCGAACGCGGCGACGATGAGGAAGCCGATGAACAGTTCGGAGTACTCGGTGCCGATGCCGTAGGCGAAGACGTACAGGCCGACGCCGAAGCCTCCGGCGATGATCAGGATCTCCACCCAGGAGGGGAGTTCCCTGGCGCGGCCGGGGTCGGGGGCGGTGAGGGAGTGGCGGATGCGGCCCCAGAGGCTGGGGGTCGGGTCCGCCGCGTCGTAGGGCTGGTCGGCGGGGAGGCCGAGTGCGCCGATCACGGCGACGAGTGCGCCGATGCCGGAGACCCAGGCGCCGGGCTCCAGGTTGACCAGTCCGCCGAGTTCCTGGCTGATGGCGGCCATGGTGTAGCCGGTGGTGCCGAGCACGCCGAGGGCGGCGAGCAGGACGGGGCTGTTCTTGCCGCCGGGGGTGAGCCAGCGAAGGCCGCGGATGCCGTATCCGGCGAGGGCGAACAGCAGGGTGAGCAGGGACCCGAAGAGGGTGAGGATCTGGAGGCCGCCGGGGTAGCCGGTGACGGTCAGGTTGCCCGGGAATTCCTGGGTCCAGGTCCAGGCGAGGAAGGTGCCGATGAGGGCGAGGGCGGAGCCGGCGACCGTCAGTCCGCGGGCCAGGGCCTGCGGGAGCGGGATGATCGGGGTGGCTTCGGTGGTGGACACCTTGGTGGTGTCGGTGGTGTTGTCCATGGGGATGTCGGTGGTCATGGGTATCACGCCCGATCCGCGACGCGTTCGCCGAGCAGGCCTTGGGGCCTGAAGAGCAGGACGAGGATGAGGAGGCTGAACGCCCACACGTCCTTCCAGGCGCCGCCGCCGAAGAGTTCCATGCCGGGGATGTCGCCGACGTAGCCGGTGGCGAGGGACTCGGCGACGCCGAGGACGATTCCGCCGAGCATGGCGCCGTAGATGTTGCCGATGCCGCCGAGGACGGCGGCGGTGAAGGCCTTGAGGCCCATCAGGAAGCCCATGCGGAAGCCGACCTGGCCGTTCTTGAGGCCGTAGGCGACGGCGGCGATGGCGGCGAACGCGGCACCGATGGCGAAGGCCATGACGATGATGCGGTCGGTGTTGACGCCCATCAGCTTGGCGGTGTCGGGGTCCTGGGCGGTGGCCTGCATGCCGCGGCCGGAGCGCGTCTTGGTGACGAACAGGCCGAGGGCGATCATGCAGAGCGGGGCGGCGACGAGGACGAAGAGGTCGCCGCGCTGGATGTTGGCGCCGAAGACGTCGATCGGGCCGCCTTCGAACTGCGGGAAGGGGTGGTCCTTCTTCGCGTCCGGGTACCACATCCAGACCGCCTGCTGGAGGGCGATGGACAGGCCGATGGCGGTGATGAGGGGCGCGAGTCGTGGTGCGCCGCGCAGGGGGCGGTAGGCGAAGCGTTCCGCCGCGGTGGCGACGGCCACGGAGACGAGGACACCGCCGATGATCATGAGGGGGATGGCTGCGCCCAGGGCGAAGCCGGCGGGAAGTACCAGCCAGACGGTGAGGGCTCCGAAGCCCCCGACCATGAATATCTCGCCGTGGGCGAAGTTGATGAGCTGGACGATGCCGTAGACCATCGTGTAGCCGATCGCGATGAGTCCGTACATCGCGCCGAGGATGAGTCCATTGGCCAGCTGTTGCGGCAGTTCGTGCACCGCAGGGCCTCCGTGGAGTGGTTCGGATATGGCGCCGCGCGGGAGCGCTGGTGGGCGCTTCCCGCGCGGCCTGGATCAATGTGGGAGGGGGGCGTCCCTATCCGTCCTTCGTTCAGCCGACCTTGGGGGTGCCGCTGTACTCCGGAGCCCACTCGTTCTTGTCGATCTTGTAGGCGGTCATGGTGTGGTTCGTGGTGTCACCGAACTCGTCGAACGAGATGGGGCCGGTGACGCCGTCGAACTTGATCTTGCTCATGGCGTCCAGGACGACCTTGCGGCCGTCGGACGGAACCTTGCCGTCGTTGCCCTCGACCGCCAGCTTGACGGCCTCGATGATGGCCCAGGTGGCGTCGTAGGTGAGGCCGCCGTACACCTGGTACGGGTCCTCGTAGCCGGCGGCCTTGTAGCTGTCGATGAACTTCTTGGCGGAGTCGAGCTTCTCGACCGGCTCACCGACGGAGGTGCCGAGGTCGCCCGCGGCCTTCTTGTTGAGCACGGGGTAGTCGGTGGAGACGATGCCGTCGCCGCCCATGAGCGGGATGTTCTGGCCGCTGTCCTTGAGCTGCTGGCTCAGCGGTGCGGCGGCGGGGTACTCGCCGCCGTAGTACAGGGCCTCGGCACCGGTCTTCTTGATCTTGGCCACGACGGCGTTGAAGTCACGGTCGTCGGGGTTGATGTGGTCGGTGCCGACGATCTTGCCGCCGAGCTTGGTGAAGTTCGTCTTGAACGAGGCGGCGAGGCCGGCGCCGTAGGTCTTCTGGTCGTCGATCAGGTAGACCTTCTTGAGCTTGGCCTTGTTGAACAGGTAGTCCGCGGCGAAGGCGCCCTGGATCTCGTCCGTGGTGGCCGTGCGGAAGAAGGTCTTGAACTGGCGGACCGGGTTGCCGGTCTTCCAGCCGTCGCCCTTGGTCAGCTCCGTGCCGGTGTTGGCCGGGGAGACCTGGGTGAGGCCGGCGTCGTTGAACGGCTTCTGCATCTGCTGCGAGACGCTGGAGTTCAGCGGGCCGACGACGCCGAGGACGTCCTTGTTGCTGATGAACTTGCCGGCGTTCTGCTGACCCACGGAGGGCTGCGCCTGGTCGTCGAGAGCCTCGATCTTGAACTCGACGCCCTTGACGTACTCCTCCTTGTTGGCCGTCTTGGCGGCCAGGTCGGCGGAGTTCTTCATGCCGAGCCCGAGTGCGGACAGGTCGCCGGTCAGCGGGGCGTCGAGGCCGATCACGACCGTGGTCTTGCCACCGCCGCCGCTGCCGTCGCTGCTGTCGTCGCGCGAACCGCAGGCGGTGAGGGTGAGAGCTCCGGCGGACAGCACGGCGGTGATGGCGATGAGAGAACGTTGACGCACGTTCCAGTCCTTTCCCTGGGCGGCCCTCCCCCCTGGAAGAGCCCGAGTCGAGCGCTGTTGGCCGAAGAGGTATTCCAGCCGTGCGGTGACTGGGCGTGACTCTAAGCGGGTGAAGGGAAGACCGAGGAGGGTCTGACCAAGGCTGTGACTCTCTTGTTATGACACGAGGTAATGCAGAGCGGTACTTGGCGGGTGGAACAGCGAATTTCAGGCCGATTCGCCCTGTCCACATAGTGAGAACGCGCAGGACGTCCACCGGGGAGTTCAGGCGTCTCAAGGGTTTTGGTGGTGACATTAAATCGTTGCTGTAGGCGACTTGTGGGACCTGGGAGAAGCCCTGTGCATATCGCCGCCCCGGAGTGAAACGGGGAACCTGTATTGCGTGCACATTACGTAGAGTTACGCCCAGGAAAGGAAGGCCGGCGTTCTCCGACGCATTTCCGCATTCCGGGACGCTCGGCGCGATGACGATCGTGCGGGCGGAACCGGGATCGGTCCGCAACGCGGTCCGCAACGGCGGTGCGGCCGCGGCCGGTCGGGGAGGGCGCGGCGGGGTGTGAGGGGATGTGTGCCGCTCGGGAGGGGTCAGGAGACCCGCAACACCACGGAGCGCAAGGGTACTTCGCGCATCCCCCGCGTTTCCACGGCGCCCACCGACGCCCGAGCCGTACGCGCGACACGACTCGTGGGGGCCGCGCGGCGGGTCAACTCACCGGCCCGTTGACCCTTTTGCTCCGCCCGGCCCCTCCCGCGGTCGTACCCCTGCGTCAGGCCGCCCCGCCCGCCGGGGCCTACGCGGTTCAGCCGGTCGCGCCGCCCGCCGGGGCCGCGTCGTCCGCCTTCAGGTCGCGCAGCAGACAGGTCAGCCGGGCGGTGCACACCCGGCGGTCCTGCTCGTCGCTGATCACGATCTCGTACGTCGCCGTGGTCCGCCCCCGGTGCACGGGCGTGGCGACGCCGGTGACCAGGCCGGAGCGGATGCCCCGGTGGTGGGTGCAGTTGAGGTCGACCCCGACGGCGATCTTGGAGGTGCCGCCGTGCAGCATCGCGCCGACCGAGCCGAGGGTCTCGGCGAGCACCGCGGACGCGCCGCCGTGCAGCAGGCCGTAGGGCTGGGTGTTGCCCTCGACCGGCATGGTGCCGACCACCCGGTCCGCGGCGGCCTCGACGATCTGTACGCCCATCCGGTTGCCGAGGTGGCCCGCGGAGAACAGGGCCACCAGGTCGACACCGAGGGCGCTGTACTCGTCGAGGACCTCCTGCGGGAACTTCACGTGCTGCTGCTCGCCCATGGGGCCCGGCTCCGTTCGTCGATCATGTCCTGCCGTCACTGAGCAAACGCTCAGTCGGTGGCCGATTGTTCCAGACGGACCACGACGGACTTGCTGGCCGGGGTGTTGCTGGTGTCCGCCGTGGCGTCCAGCGGCACCAGCACATTGGTCTCCGGGTAGTACGCGGCCGCGCAGCCCCGCGCGGTCGGGTACACCACGACGCGGAAGCCGGGCGCCCGCCGCTCCACGCCGTCCCGCCACTCGCCGACCAGATCGACGTACGCGCCGTCGGCGAACCCGAGCGCGCGGGCGTCCTCGGCGTTGACCAGGACGACCCGCCGTCCGTTCTTGATGCCCCGGTAGCGGTCGTCCAGGCCGTAGACGGTGGTGTTGTACTGGTCGTGCGAGCGCAGCGTCTGGAGCAGCAGACGGCCCTCGGGCAGTTCCGGGTACTCGATGGGCGCGGCGGTGAAGTTGGCCTTGCCGGTGGCCGTCGGGAAGCGGCGTTCGTCGCGCGGGGCGTGCGGGAGCGTGAAGCCGCCGGGGCGGGCCACGCGCGTGTTGAAGTCCTCGAAGCCCGGGATCACGCGCGCGATGCGGTCACGGATCGTCGCGTAGTCCTTCTCGAACTCCGCCCACGGCGTCCCGCTGTTCTCGCCGAGGACCCGGCGGGCGAGCCGGCAGACGATGGCGGGCTCGGACAGCAGATGCGGGCTCGCGGGCGCCAGCCGGCCGCGCGAGGCGTGCACCATGCCCATCGAGTCCTCGACCGTCACGAACTGCTCGCCGCCGCCCTGCACATCACGCTCGGTGCGGCCCAGGGTGGGCAGGATCAGGGCCCGCGCGCCCGTGACGACGTGCGAGCGGTTGAGCTTGGTCGACACGTGCACGGTCAGCCGGGCGCGCCGCATGGCCGCCTCGGTGACGTCGGTGTCGGGGGAGGCCGACACGAAGTTGCCGCCCATGGCGAAGAACAGCTTGGCCTCGCCGTCGCGCAGCGCGCGGATGGCGCGGACCACGTCGAAGCCGTGCGCGCGCGGGGGCGCGAAGCCGAACTCCTTCTCCAGGGCGTCCAGGAAGGCGGGGGCGGGGCGCTCGAAGATGCCCATGGTGCGGTCGCCCTGCACGTTGGAGTGGCCGCGCACCGGGCACACGCCGGCGCCCGGGCGGCCTATGTTGCCGCGCAGCAGAAGGAAGTTGACGACCTCGCGGATGGTCGGCACGGAGTGCTTGTGCTGGGTCAGGCCCATCGCCCAGCACACGATGGTGCGTTCGGAGGCGAGCACCATCTCCAGGGCCCGTTCGATCTCCGCGCGCGTGAGGCCGGTCGCGGCGAGCGTCTCGTCCCAGTCGGCGGCCCGGGCGGCCGCGGCGAACTCCTCGTAGCCGTGGGTGTGCGCGTCGACGAACTGCCGGTCGACCGCGCCCTCGGTCTCCAGGACCAGCTTGTTCAGGAGCCGGAAGAGGGCCTGGTCGCCGCCGATGCGGATCTGGAGGAACAGATCGGTGAGCGCGGCGCCGGTGGTGAGGCCCTTGGGGGTCTGCGGGTTCTTGAACCGCTCCAGACCGGCCTCGGGCAGCGGGTTGACGCTGATGATCTTCGCGCCGCCCGACTTGGCCCGCTCCAGGGCGGAGAGCATGCGCGGGTGGTTGGTGCCGGGGTTCTGCCCGGCGACGATGATCAGGTCCGCCCGGTGCAGGTCGTCCAGCAGGACACTGCCCTTGCCGATGCCGATGGTCTCCGACAGGGCCGAGCCCGACGACTCGTGGCACATGTTGGAGCAGTCCGGCAGGTTGTTCGTGCCCAGCTCGCGCGCGAAGAGCTGATAGAGGAACGCCGCCTCGTTGCTGGTGCGGCCCGAGGTGTAGAAGACGGCCTCGTCGGGCGAGGCGAGGGCGGCCGTCTCCTCGGCGACGATGTCGAAGGCGCGCTCCCAGGTGACGGGCTCGTAGTGCGTGCCGCCCTCGGGGAGGTACATGGGGTGGGTGAGCCGGCCCTGCTGGCCCAGCCAGTAGCCGCTGCGGCCGGCCAGGTCGGCGACCGGGTGGGCGGCGAAGAACTCCGGGGTGACCCGGCGCAGGGTCGCCTCCTCGGCCACGGCCTTCGCGCCGTTCTCGCAGAACTCCGCCGCGTGCCGGTGCTCCGGCTCGGGCCAGGCGCAGCCGGGGCAGTCGAAGCCGTCCTTCTGGTTCACCCGCAGCAGGGTCAGCGCGGTGCGCCTCACCCCCATCTGCTGCTGGGCGATCCGCAGGGTGTGCCCGATGGCGGTCAGTCCCGCCGCCGCGTGCTGTGGCTCGGCGACCTGTGGAGCGTCCTGGACCGGATCGGCCTTGGGCGGCTTCGTTGCCATCGCGCGCTCTCCTTCGACCAGCCGTCGCCGCGCCCACGCATGCGCTCGCGGCCGGGTTCTGTCTGCCTCTGCTCGTCTGCGTATTCGATCCTCGCACGGGTCACGGACATCGCCGCCGTCCGGTGGCCGGCGCCGACTGTCAGTGGGGCGTGGCAGGATCGGGGGCGTGGCAGAGACAGCAGCGAAGAAGACCGACACCCCCGCCGGCGCCAGCCGCCCACGCCTGATGCTCATGGACGGGCACTCGCTGGCCTACCGCGCGTTCTTCGCGCTGCCCGCGGAGAACTTCACCACCGCGACGGGCCAGCCGACGAACGCGATCTACGGCTTCGCGTCGATGCTCGCCAACACCTTGCGTGACGAGGCGCCCACGCACTTCGCGGTGGCCTTCGACGTCTCCCGCAAGACCTGGCGCTCGGAGGAGTTCACCGAGTACAAGGCGAACCGCTCCAAGACCCCCGACGAGTTCAAGGGCCAGGTCGAGCTGATCGGCGAGCTGCTCGACGCGATGCACGTCTCGCGGTTCGCGGTCGACGGCTTCGAGGCCGACGACGTCATCGCCACGCTCGCCACCCAGGCCGAGGCCGAGGGCTTCGAGGTGCTGATCGTCACCGGCGACCGCGACTCCTTCCAGCTCGTGTCCGAACACACCACCGTCCTCTATCCGACGAAGGGCGTCTCGGAGCTGACCCGGTTCACCCCGGAGAAGGTCTTCGAGAAGTACGGGTTGACGCCCGCCCAGTACCCCGACTTCGCGGCGCTGCGCGGCGACCCGTCCGACAACCTGCCGGGCATCCCGGGCGTCGGCGAGAAGACGGCCGCGAAGTGGATCAACCAGTTCGGTTCGTTCGCCGAGCTGGTCGAGCGCGTCGAGGAGGTCAAGGGCAAGGCCGGCCAGAACCTCCGCGACCACCTGGAGGCCGTCAAGCTCAACCGCCGGCTCACCGAGATGGTCCGCACGGTCGAGCTGCCCAAGGCCGTCCCCGACCTGGAGCGCGCCCCGTACGACCGCACGGCCGTCGCGATGGTCCTCGACACCCTGGAGATCAGGAACCCCTCGCTGCGCGAGCGGCTCCTCGCCGTCGACCCCGGCGCCGAGGAGGCCGAGGCGGCCCCGCCCGTCAGCGGCGGTGTCGCGGTGGACGGCACGGTCCTGGGCACCGGCGAGCTGACCGCCTGGCTCACCGAGCACGGCACCGGCACCCTCGGCGTGACCACGGTCGACACCTGGGCGCTGGGCAGCGGCTCGGTCGCCGAGGTCGCGCTCGCCGCCGCGGACGGCGCGGCCGCCTGGTTCGACCCCGCCGAGCTGGACGAGTCCGACGAGAACACCTGGGCGGCGTGGCTGGCCGCCGAGGACCGCCCCAAGGTGCTGCACGACGCCAAGGGCGCCATGCGCGTGTTCGCCGAGCACGGCTGGTCCGTCGCCGGTGTCGCCATGGACACCGCGCTCGCGGCCTACCTGGTCAAGCCGGGCCGCCGCTCCTTCGACCTGGACGCGCTGTCCCTGGAGTATCTGCACCGTGAGCTGGCCCCCGCCGCCACGGCCGACGGCCAGCTCGCCTTCGGCGCGGACGACGGCGCCGAGGCCGACGCCCTGATGGTGCAGGCCCGCGCGATCCTGGACCTCGGCGAGGCGTTCCGGGAGCGGCTGGAGGAGGTCGGCGCGACCGACCTGCTGCGGGACGTGGAGCTGCCCACCTCCGCACTGCTGGCCCGGATGGAGCGGCACGGCATCGCGGCCGACCGCGGCCATCTGGAGGCCATGGAGCAGATGTTCGCCGGTGCCGTCCAGCAGGCGGTGAAGGAGGCGCACGCGGCGGCCGGGCACGAGTTCAACCTGGGCTCGCCCAAGCAGCTCCAGGAGGTCCTCTTCGGCGAGCTGGGGCTGCCGAAGACAAAGAAGACGAAGACCGGCTACACCACCGACGCCGACGCCCTCGCCTGGCTCGCCGGCCAGACCGACAACGAACTGCCGGTGATCATGCTCCGGCACCGGGAGCAGGCCAAGCTCCGGGTCACCGTCGAGGGCCTGATCAAGACGATCGCCGCCGACGGCCGGATCCACACCACCTTCAACCAGACGGTCGCCGCGACCGGGCGGCTGTCGTCCACGGACCCCAACCTCCAGAACATCCCGGTCCGCACCGACGAGGGGCGGGCGATCCGCCGCGGCTTCGTCGTCGGCGAGGGCTTCGAGTCCCTGCTGACCGCCGACTACAGCCAGATCGAACTGCGCGTGATGGCCCACCTCTCCGAGGACGAGGGCCTGATCCGGGCGTTCACCTCCGGCGAGGACCTGCACACCACGGCCGCCGCCCAGGTCTTCGGCGTCGAACCGGCCGCCGTGGACGCCGAGATGCGCCGCAAGATCAAGGCCATGTCCTACGGCCTGGCGTACGGCCTGTCGGCGTTCGGCCTGTCCCAGCAGCTCAACATCGACGCGGGCGAGGCGCGCGCCCTGATGGACGCCTACTTCGAACGCTTCGGCGGCGTCCGCGACTATCTGCGCCGCGCGGTGGACGAGGCGCGGGCGACGGGCTACACGGCGACCCTCTTCGGCCGCCGCCGCTACCTCCCCGACCTCAACAGCGACAACCGCCAGCGCCGCGAGGCCGCCGAGCGCATGGCCCTCAACGCACCGATCCAGGGCACGGCGGCGGACATCGTCAAGATCGCCATGCTCAAGGTGGACGCCGCGCTCCGCGCCGCGGACCTGCGCTCCCGGATGCTCCTCCAGGTCCACGACGAAATCGTCCTGGAGGTCGCCCCCGGCGAACGCGAGACGGTCGAAGACCTCCTCCGCCGCGAAATGTCCGACGCGGTCCACCTGAGGGCCCCCCTGGACGTCTCGGTGGGCGCGGGCCCGGACTGGGAATCGGCGGCACACTAGCCTCCGGCGGCCGAGCGGCAGAGCCCGGGTGCCGCCCCAGCCCCTGGCCCCCGGCCCCGGTCGGGCCCCGGCCGGCCCCGGCCCCGGCCTCGGGCCCGGGGCGGCCCCCGGGCCTCGGGTTCGGATCGGGCTCCGGCTCCGGACCTCGGGCTCCGGTCCTCGGGCCGCGGTGGCCTCGGGCGCCGGCTTCCGGCCTCGGGCGGGGCCTTGGCCTCGGGTCCAGATCGGGCCCCGGCTCGGACTTCGGTCCTCGGGCCGCGGTGGCCTCGGGCGGGGCCTTGGCCCCCGGCCTGGGGGCGGTCGGGGCGCTGCCCTCAGCCTCGGGTTCGGATGGGTGCCCGGCGCCAGCCCCGGCTCGGGGTGATCCGGTCGTCGCCCCCGTCTCACCCGCGTGGCCCCGCAAATCCGTCGTCCGGGGGGCGGGGCCGGGAGGATGCCCGCATGGGTATACGCATGCTTCACCGCCGGACGGCACACGCACGCGTTCACGTCACTGCGGACGCCGGGTCGTCCCTCAACGGTCCGGTGTGGCGTCCGATGGCCGCCCTTGCGCCCGGCGTCGCCACGCCCCGTGTCCCCAGGACGACCGGTACGGTTCTGCGCGCCGCCTCGAGGCCCGTCGTACGCCTGGGGCGTCTCGTGCGTCGCGTTTGCCGGCTCGGGTTCGAGGTGGTTCGGGGCCGCTTGGAACTCGCCCTCGGCATGCGTCGGCGGAGACGGAGGACACGCAGGATCCGTGTCTTCGTCGTACCGATGACCGTTACGGAGCGCCCCGCTCGCCGGCCGTGACCTCCACCGGCCGTCCGGCGGCGACGTCGGGGCGGGTGGCCGGGCGCCGGAGGCGGACGCCGGCGGCGTACAGCAGTACGCCCAGCAGCAGTCCCGCGCCCGCTCCGAAGCAGAGCGTCGGGATCAGTTCCCACGGCTTGGCCTCCCGCTGGCCCCAGTACTCCCACCACCGCGTCGCCCGCCGTACCGCCGCGACCAGCGCGCAGCCGCCGATGACGGCCGCGGCCCACCACCGGTCCCGTACCGACAGCGCGGGCACCCCGTCCGGCGGCCCGTCCGGCGTGCTGCGCACCGCGCGCGTGAGGAACACGGCGATCACGACCGCCGCCACCGCCGAACCGCCGTACTGGAGGTACCAGTACAGCGGCGAGCCCGCGATCGTCTCGCCGAGGACCGGGAACAGCCGCATGCCCCAGCGGTCGAGGTGCGTGAAGGCGTCCCACACCACATGCGTCAGCGCGCCGAGCACGGCGGAGGCGTACCACCACAGGGCCGTCGACGGGCTGACCCGCGCGCGGGGCCGGCCGCAGCGGGTCAGCGCGGCCGTCCTGCCCTGGCGAGCGCGCGGCAGCAGCGCCACCAGGGGTTCCCGCACCAGCAGCCAGAGCCCCACCAGGCCGACGGCGATGAGCACATCGACGGTGAACACGCCCGCGAAGGAGTGCGTGACGTCACCGAACCGCATCGCGTCGTCCAGGACGCTCGCCGCGTAGTAGGTCAGATCGGGCGCGAAGCTGCCCGCCACGAGAACGGCGGGCACCAGCCGGCCGCGGCCGGTCCCGTCGGTGCGCACGCCGGGCAGCACGGCCGCCGCATGACTGAGGGTGAACGGCACCACGGCTCCCGGGGCGAGGGTCGGCGGACCGGACGGTCCCTTGATCACGACGCGGCGCGGGCGTGGGGCGGTTCCGTGAAATCGGAACCCGAACGGGTGCCGGGGCAAAAGAAGTTGTCGTAGGGTCGCCTGGGTTGCCGTGCGACACGCCGCCGGACGCAACCCACCGGGCGGGCTGATCGTCACAAGAGCAGAAAGCTACAGCGGCAGGGGCGCCGGGCGTCCCACGGGAGGGGTTCACTTCATGTCGTCGGCGTATTTCGGCAGCAGGCTGCGCAAGGGGGCGGTCAACACCACCGTGGCAGCCCTGGCCGTCGCGGCACTCGCCGCGTCCCAGGCACCCGACGTCACGGCCGACAGCGCGGGCAGACAGACCACCACCGACGCCCCGGCCGCCGACCCCGGCCCCGCCACCGCCGACGGCGCGACCGGCAACTCGCCGTACTACACGGACCTGCCGCCCCTCAACAGCCCGAACCCCGCCCCGAGCGCGAGCACCGGCACCACACCGGCCGGCACCGGCAGCTCCGAGGCCGGCATCCCCGCGACCGTCCTGGACGCCTACAAGAAGGCCGAGGCGAAGCTGGCGCAGTCCAAGCCCGGCTGCAACCTGCCCTGGCAACTCCTCGCCGCCATCGGCAAGGTGGAGTCCGGCCAGGCCCGCGGCGGCCGCGTCTCCGCCGACGGCACCACCCTCGCCCCGATCCTCGGCCCGGTCCTCAACGGTGTCGGCTTCGCGAACATCAGCGACACCGACAACGGCGCCTACGACGGCGACAGCACCTACGACCGCGCCGTCGGCCCCATGCAGTTCATCCCCTCCACCTGGGAGTGGGCGGGCCGCGACGGCAACGGCGACGGCCGCAAGGACCCCAACAACATCTACGACGCCGCGCTCGCCGCCGGCCACTACCTGTGCCGCTATAGCTGGGACATGTCCACCTCGTCCGGGCTGCGCAGCGCGATCCTCAGCTACAACAACTCGACGGACTACTACAACACCGTCATCTCGTGGCTGGAGTACTACCGCAAGGGCAGCCACGAGATCCCGGACGGCACCGGTTCCGTGCCGTCCAACCGCAGCGACGACGACAGCGGCACCACACCCCGCACCCCGGCCACCCCCGCGGCCCCGCACAAGCCCGGCAAGCCGAACAAGCCGAACAAGCCGGGTACGCCCGCCGAGCCGAGCACCCCGCCGGCCACCCCGAAGCCGCCCGCGACGCCCACCGACACCGTCCACCACCTGGAGGACGCGGGCACCGCCCCGCTCACCGCCATGGCGGGCGACGCGTTCACCGCCCGGATCGGCACCCGTACCGAGACGGCGGCCGGGAAGGCCGTCGCCAAGGTCAGGGTCCGCTTCACCATCACCGGTGACACCGACGCCACCTTCGCCGGCGGCGAGAGCGTCGCCACCGTCGTCACCGACGGCAAGGGCGTCGCGTCCGCGCCCGCGCTCCGGGCGGGCGAGAAGACCGGCGCGTTCACCGTGCGCGCCACCGTCGTCGGTCGCACGGTCACCGCCGTCACCTACCGGGCCACCGTCACCGAGCGCGCCGCCGACACCCTCACCCGTGCCGCCACCACGGACCTGACCTGCGAGGTGGGCGGCGAGTTCGCCGAGGAGATCGAGCTGAAGGCCACCTACGGCGGCGCCGCCGCGGACAAGGTCGCCGCCACCGCCACCCTGATCACCTCGGCCGAGGAGCCCACCACCAACGACAAGGGCCCCTACTTCAAGGACGCCGACGGCAACCCGGTCCGCACCTGGACGCTCAGCACCGACGCCGACGGCCTGCTGAAGCTCCCCAAGCTGTACGCGGACGACACCGCCGGCACCTACCTGCTGCGCGTCACCACCACCGGCGGCGCCACCCTCACGCTCGACCTCACCGTCACCGCCCCGGAGCCCACGACACCGAGCCCGGACCCCGGCGAGTCCCAGGATCCGGCCGACCCGAGCCCCGAGCCCAGCACCTCGTAGTCCGCTCCCCGTACGCCACGACGGCGCCCCTCCCGACGGAGGGGCGCCGTCGTGCCGTCCGGCCTGTTCTCATCTCACCCGCCCGTTGCTACGGTGCCGCACCTGACACCCTGTCAGATGACGTTCCGTCGGCCCCGGGAGGTCCGTATGCGCGCCCTGATCGCCGCCGCCACCGGACTCGCCGCCGCGCTCGCGCTCGTCCTCGCCCTCACCGCGCTCGGCACCCCCACCGGGAAGACCTCCCCGAAACCGTTGCTGACGACGGTGCCCGCACACCCGTAACCGCCCGGGAGGGAGGCCGAGATGCGCCGCAAGGCCGGCCTGGTCCTGCTCGCCCTCGCCGTGTTCTGCACGGCCCTGTCCCCACTGCTGCGCTGGTACGCCTTCCCGCGCCTGGCCAAGGTCCCGGCGAACGAGTACCAGACCATGGTCCTGGAGGCGAAGGACGCCACCCTCCTCGACTACGGCACCATGACCGCCCGCACCGTCCCCCGCATCACGATCGTCCAGACCCTCAAGGGGAACGTGGAAGCCTCCGAGCGCATCGAACGGACCGCGGGCCGCGACGTCGTCGTCTGGGACGGCCTCTCCCACGTCCTGGGCCCCGACGGCGCCATGGTCTCCAGCGTCCCCGAGCGCTACATCTTCGACGCCCACACCCAGGAACCCGTCCACGCCACCGGCGAGGCGGTCGACGGCGACCCCGTCCGCCGCGAGGGCATCGAGTTCAAATGGCCGTTCCTGACCGAGAAACGGGACTACCAGTACTTCGACGCCCAGGCCCGCAGCACCGCCCCCATCCACTACAAGGGCACCCGGGACTTCCGCGGCGTCCCGGTCTACTACTTCGAGCAGACCGTCCCCTGGACCAAGGTCCCCATGCCCCGCACCCTGCCCGTCCAGGGCATCACCCGCGAGACCGTCGCCGAGACCGGCACCACCCGCTGGTACACCACCGTCCGCAGATTCTGGGTCGAACCCCTCACCGGCGCCCCCGTCTACGGCGAGGAGATCCACCGCGAGGAACTGCGCGGCGGCACCCTCCTCGGCGACCGCGACAAGGTCACCGCGTTCGCCGGGCACGTGAAGATGCGCGAGGACTACATCGAGCACACCGTCGCCCTCGTCAAGCACAACCGCACCCTGGTCCTGCTGCTGACCTCCTACCTCCCGTGGGGCTTCCTCACCCTGGGCGGCCTGCTCCTCGCCCTCGCCCTCTGGCTGGAGGCGCGCGGCAGACGCCCGGCCGGTCCCGCGCCCGACACCGCCCGGCCCGCCGAGCCGGTCAGCGCCTGAGCGCGGCGTTGGTGCGCCGGGTCGGCTCCGCCGTCACCGGGTCCTCGGGCCACGGATGCTTCGGATAACGGCCGCGCAGCTCCGCCCGCACGCCCTTGT
Source organism: Streptomyces sp. CAI-85 (assembly GCF_013363615.1). NCBI lineage: Bacteria > Bacillati > Actinomycetota > Actinomycetes > Kitasatosporales > Streptomycetaceae > Streptomyces > Streptomyces sp. CAI-85. The sequence goes on from NZ_JAANNX010000070.1 coordinate 20,592, forward strand.
AGCCGTCCCGCCAGAAGGACGCCAGATCGGCCGTCACGGCGGCCGGACGCCCCGCCGGCGACAGCAGATGCACCAGCACCGGCACCCCGGCCAGCCGCGGCGACTCCCGCGAGCCGAACATCTCCTGGAGCTTCACCGCCAGCACCGGCCGCTCCGGATCGCCGTAGTCGACCCGGACCGCGGACCCGCTCGGTACGGTGATCCGCTCCGGCGCCAGCTCCTCCAGCCGGGCCGCGTCCCCCGACGCCCACGGCAGCAGCCTGCCGAGCGCCGCCCCGGCGTCGAGACGGGCCAGATCCGCCCGCCGCCGGGCCCGGCCCAGCTCCGGTTCCAGCCATTCGTCCACGCGCGCGTGGAGAGCCTCGTCCGAGACGTCCGGCCAGGGCTCGCCCAGGTGCAGCCGCAGGAACGCCAGCCGCTGCCGCAGCACCAGGGCGCCCGCGGACCAGCGCAGCAGCCCGAACCCCTCCCGGCGCAGCCCGGTCAGCAGCGCCTCCCGGACCAGCGCCGGGTCGGGGTCCCGCAGCGGCCGCGCGGCCAGCTCGATCGCCCCCAGCCGCTCCACCCGGCGCGCCACGACGTCCCCGTCGGCCCAGTGGACCTCCTCGCGCGTGTCCAGCAGCGAGCCGGCCGCGCGCCGGGCGAGGTCCTCGTCGACGACGGCCCCGAGCCGCACACGCGCGTGACCCCGGCCCACGGGACGGTCCGCCACGGCGACCGCGATCCACGGGGCGCCCCGCAAGGGCGAGGTCTCCGGCAGATCGGCCCGGGTGCCGGAGGCCATCAGATACGAGCCGCCGTCGAGCCTGGCCACCCGCTCGGGGAAGGCGAGGGCGGTGACCAGCCCAGCCACCCGGTCGTCACCGCCGACCCCACCGGAAAGGGCTTTCTCCGCCACCTCCCCGGAGGCTCCCCCTGACCCATCACCGACGGCGGCGCTTCTCAGCCGCCGCACCTCACGCCGCCAGCGCTGCGCGTACGCGTCACCGCCGTGCCGCGCCGTCCGCAGTGCGGCCGCGAGATCGTCCCCGTACGCGCGCGGCGCCTCCTCGGACAGCAGGGCCACCACCTCGGCCCCCGGCCCCGGCGCGTCCAGCAGCGCCCGCCCCAGCCGGGGATGCAGCCCCAGCCGCACCAGCCGCCGCCCCCGCGCGGTGGCCCGGCCCGCGCCGTCCACCGCTCCCACCGCCGTCAGCGCGGCCCGCGCCGCCGCCATCGCCCCGGACGGCGGCGGATCGAGCAGCGCGAGACCCGAGGCGTCCGGATCGCCCCAGCAGGCCGCCTGAAGGGCGAACGCCGTCAGATCGGCCACCTTGATCTCCGGGGCCGGGAACGACGGCAGACGGCCGTCCTCCGCCTCCGCCCAGCACCGGTACACCGCGCCCGGCCCCTCACGCCCCGCGCGTCCGGCCCGCTGCCGCCCCGCCGCCCGAGACGCCCGCACGGTCGTCAGCGCGCTCAGCCCGCGCGCGTGATCCACCCGCGGCTCCCGCGCCAGACCCGAGTCCACGACCACCCGCACCCCCGGCACCGTCAGCGACGACTCCGCGACCGACGTGGCCAGCACCACCCGGCGCCGCCCGCCGGGCGCCAGCACCGCGTCCTGCACGGCGGCCGGCGCCCGCCCGTGCACCTGGAGCACCTCCACCCCGCCCAGGTCGCCCAGGAGCGCCGCGACCCGAGCGATCTCCCCGACCCCCGGCAGAAAACACAGCACGTCCCCCGGCCGCTCGGCCAGCGCCCGCCGCACCACCGACGCCACGTGCGCCAGCAGCTCCGGATCCACGCGCGTGCCGTGCGGAGGCCGCACCGGCCGCACCGGCGGGGCCCACACCACCTCCACGTCGTACGACGTCCCGTGCGCGCGCACCACCGGCGCGCCGCCCAGCAGCCGCGCCCAGCCCTCGGTGTCGGTCGTCGCGGACGCGGCCACCAGCCGCAGCTCGGGGCGGAGCGCCTCCCGCACGTCCCACAGGAAGGCCGCCGACGTGTCCGCGTCCAGATGCCGCTCATGGCACTCGTCCAGGATCACGGCGTCGACGCCCGCCAGTTCCTGGTCGCGCTGGAGCCGCTGGAGCAGCACACCCGTCGTCACGACCTCCACCCGCGTGTGCCGGCCGACGACCCGCTCCCCGCGCACCGTGAACCCGACGCTCTCACCCGGCCGCTCGCCCAGCAGCCACGCCATCCGGCGGGCCGCCGCACGGGCCGCGATCCGCCGCGGCTCGGCCACGACCACCCGCCGCGCGGGCCCCTCGCCCAGCAGCCCGGCCAGGGCCAGCGGCACCAGCGTCGTCTTGCCGGTGCCCGGCGGCGCGGCGAGCACGGCCGCGCCGTGCCGGTCCAGGGCGTCGTCCAGCGCGGGCAGGGCGGCCCGTACGGGCAGCGCGCCCAGGGCGTCGTCACGGAGCATCACGCCCCCAGTGTCGTACGCCCGGAAAGGGCCCTCTACGCGCGCGTACGGGCTCGCACGCGCGCGCCACGGTGTGACGAGCGCGCGCCACAGTGTGACGAGCGGTCAGTCGCGGGCGCAGACGAAGATCGCCGTGCCCGGGATCAGGTTCCCGCGCAGCGGGGACCAGCCGCCCCACTCCGAGCTGTTCCAGGCCGGCCACTCCGGCTCGACCAGGTCCACCAGCCGGAACCCGGCGCCCACGATGTCGCGGACCCGGTCGCCCAGCGTGCGGTGGTGCTCGACGTACACCGCGCGGCCGTTCTCGTCCTGCTCCACGTACGGCGTGCGGTCGAAGTAGGAGGAGGAGAGGGTCAGCCCCTCCGGGCCCGGCTCGTCCGGGAAGGCCCAGCGGATCGGATGCGTCACCGAGAACACGAACCGGCCACCGGGCCGCAGCACCCGGCGCACCTCCCCGAGCACCCGCACCGGATCGGCGACGAACGGCAGCGCCCCGTACGCCGAGCAGGCCAGGTCGAAGGAGCCGTCCGCGAACGGCAGCGCGCCCGCGTCCGCGCACACCAGCGGGAACCCGCCGCCGATGCGCAGCGCGTGCTGGAGCTGGCGGTGGGAGAGGTCCAGGGCGACCGGACGGGCGCCCTGCGCGGCCAGCCAGCGCGCGCACTGGGCCGCGCCGGCGCCGATCTCCAGGACCTCCTTGCCCTTGAGGTCCTCCGGCGGGCCGAGCAGCTCGGCCTCCACCTCGTCGAGGCCCTCGGGACCCCATACGAACCGGTCGTCCCCGAGGAAGGTGCCGTGCTCGGTCTGGTACTCGTCGGCGTTGCGGTCCCACCAGCCCCGGTTGGCGCGGGCGCTCTCCGTGACCCCGGCGTCACGCCGGGTGGCCTCCGGCTCGGCGGCGGGCCCGGGGGCGTGCCCGGAGTGCGGCCCTGTGGTGAACGCGGACGATGCGGGCTCTTGGATGATGGGCTCCCTCGTCGTACTCTTCCGTGCAACCCGCCCGACGGCGCCGCACGGGTGTCGCCGGAGGGTGCTTCTGCGGCCTGCGTGGCCTCGGAAGACTGATTGTGTGCCGGGAATGCGGCGATCCGCCCCGGGTGTGCGCCTTCGCGCATTGACCCTGCCCGGCTGCCCCCGTATGCTACAAGTTGCGCTGCGGGCCTGCGCACCTCAGACGTAGCAGGCTGCGCTCGCATCTGTTGTATGTCCCCTCGGTTGTCGAGGTGCCATCACCGGATTCCCGGTGGGGTGCCTCCTTGGCTGTCCGGCTTCATCAGAGCGATACGGGCTCCCGGCGTAGCAGTACCTACGACTTTCTGTCCGTAACCGGAGCCCTTTCCCACATGACGAGCAGCACCGAGACCACCGCCACCACCCCGC
>NZ_JAANNX010000071.1:0-24346 GCF_013363615.1 Streptomyces sp. CAI-85
CGAAGTTGGTGAAGATGCCCTGGGCGGTCTCGGGGCGCAGGTAGGCGATGGAGCCGGTGTCCTGGGTCGGGCCGAGGTGAGTGGAGAGCAGACCCGAGAACTGCTTGGGCTCGGTGAACTGGCCCTTGTTGCCGCAGTTGGGGCAGTTGATGTCCGCGAGGCCGTTCTCCGGGGCGCGGTGGTGCTTGGCCTCGTACGCCTCCTCCAGGTGGTCCGCGCGGAACCGCTTGTGGCAGGAGGTGCACTCGGTCAGCGGGTCCGAGAAGGTGGCGACATGGCCGGAGGCGACCCAGACCTCGGGGGCCAGGATGACGGACGAGTCGAGACCGACCACGTCCTCGCGCGACGTCACCATGTAGCGCCACCACTGGCGCTTCAGGTTCTCCTTGAGCTCGACACCCAGCGGTCCGTAGTCCCAGGCGGCCTTCTGGCCGCCGTAGATCTCACTACAGGGGAATACGAAGCCACGGCGCTTGCTCAGGCTGACGATGGTGTCGATCTTGTCGGCGGCCACGGTGCTCTCTTCATAACGACGACGGGCGACGAAGCGAGATGCTTCCAGCGAATGCCCCAGGGTACCGGCGGGTGCTCCCCCTCGACCAACTCGGCACCCCTTGAAGTGGTCATGAAGAGCTTGTTGACAACGGTTTCCATATTTGTTGAAAATGACTGTCATGAACGTACGACGACACCACATATCCGGGATCGCCGTGGCGGCGGTCACCGCCCTCGGCCTGGGCACCCTCAGCGCCTGCTCGGGCGCGAACGCGGCCGGCAACACCGAGAAGTTCGACGTCGTCGCGTCGTTCTACCCGATGGCCTTCCTCGCCGAGCAGATCGGCGGTGACCATGTGAACGTCACCAGCCTGACCGAGCCCGGCCAGGAGCCGCACGACCTGGAGATCAGCGCCAAGCAGACCGCGCAGCTCCAGGAGTCGGACGCGGTGCTCTACCTCAAGAACCTCCAGCCCTCCGTGGACGACGCGGTGGCCCAGTCCGAGATCAAGACCAAGATCGACGCCGCCTCCCTCACCACCCTGGAGAAGCACGGCGACGAGGTCGGCGGCCACGCGGCCGAGCACGACGACGAGCACGCGGACGAGGCCGAGGGCCACGACGACCACGAGCACGAAGAAGCGGGCGGCCTCGACCCCCACATCTGGCTGGACCCGGTGCGCTACGCCGAGGTCGCCGAGGGCGTCGGCAAGGCGTTCCAGAAGGCCGACCCCGACCACGCGGCCGACTACGCGAAGAACACCGCGGCCCTGGTGAAGAAGCTCGACGGCCTCGACACCGAGTTCGAGGACGGGCTCAAGAACTCGAAGACCAAGGTCTTCATCACCACCCACGCCGCCTTCGGCTACCTCGCCGAGCGCTACGGCCTGACCGAGGAGGCCATCAACGGCCTCGACCCCGAGTCGGAGCCCAGCGCCGCGCGCGTCAAGGCACTTGAGAAGATGGCGAAGGCCGACGGCGTCACGACCGTGTTCTACGAGACGCTCGTCAGCGACAAGACCGCGAAGACCCTCGCCTCCGACGCCGGACTCACCACGGACGTCCTCGACCCGATCGAGGGCATCACCGACGCCTCCCGAGGCAAGGACTACTTCTCGGTCCAGCGGGCGAACCTCAAGGCGCTTAAGACGGCCCTGGGAACCAAATGATCTTCACGGAGGGCGTCATGGACGCGAAAGCCGAGGCCGTCATAGCCCTGCGCGGTGTCCGCGCCGACCTGGGCGCCCGTCCCGTCCTTCGGGGCATCGACCTCACCGTGCACCGCGGTGAGGTCGTCGCCCTGCTCGGCGCGAACGGCTCGGGCAAGTCGACGGCCGTCCGCAGCGTCATCGGCCAGGTGACGATCGGCGCGGGCGAGATCGAACTCTTCGGCACCGACCGCCGCCGGTTCCGGGACTGGGCGCGCGTCGGCTACGTCCCGCAGCGCACCACCGCCGCCGGCGGGGTCCCGGCGACGGTCACCGAGGTCGTCGCCTCCGGCCGCCTCTCCCGCACCCGCTTCGGCGTCTTCCGCAAGGCCGACCGGGAGGCCGTCGCCCACGCCCTGGAACTGGTCGGGATGGCCGACCGCGCCAAGGACAACGTCGACGCCCTCTCCGGCGGCCAGCACCAGCGGGTCCTGATCGCCCGCGCCCTCGCCGCCGAACCCGAGCTGCTGATCATGGACGAGCCGATGGCCGGCGTCGACCTGGCCAGCCAGGAGGTCCTGGCGCACACCCTGCGCGAGCAGGTCGCCGCCGGGACGACGGTCCTCCTCGTCCTGCACGAACTGGGCCCCCTGGAGCCCCTCATCGACCGGGCGGTCGTCCTGCGCGACGGCTGTGTGCTGCACGACGGCCCGCCCACCCCGGCCGTCGGCCAGCACGCCCTGCCCGGCCACGACCACGTGCACCCGCACGCACCCGCGGGCGCCGAACCGATCCGCACGGGACTGCTGAGCTGATGGACATCCTCGACTACGCCTTCATGCAGCGGGCGCTGCTCGCCGCCGTCCTGGTCGGCATCACCGCCCCCGCCGTCGGCATCTACCTCGTCCAGCGCCGCCAGGCCCTGATGGGCGACGGCATCGGCCATGTCGCCATGACCGGCGTCGGCCTCGGCTTCCTGCTCTCCGCGTCCCCGGTCTGGATGGCCACCGCCGTCTCCGTCCTCGGCGCGGTCACCATGGAACTCATCCGCTGGTACGGCAGAACCCGCGGCGACATCGCCCTCGCCATGCTCTTCTACGGCGGTATGGCCGGCGGCGTCATGTTCATCAACCTCGCCCCCGGCGGCTCCAACGCCAACCTCACCTCGTACCTCTTCGGCTCCCTGTCGACGGTCTCCGAGTCCGACGTGACGGCGATCTGCCTGCTCGCGGCCTTCGTGGTCCTGGTCACCGTCGGCCTGCGCCGGCAGCTCTTCGCCGTCAGCCAGGACGAGGAGTTCGCCCGCGTCACCGGCCTGCCGGTGCGCGCCCTCAACCTGCTGACCGCGATCACCGCCGCGGTGACCGTCACCGTCGCCATGCGCGTCGTCGGCCTGCTGCTGGTGTCCGCCCTGATGGTGGTCCCCGTCGCCGCCGCCCAGCAGCTCAGCCGCAGCTTCGCCGCGACCTTCGCCCTCGCCGTGGCGATCGGCGTCACCGTGACCATCGGCGGCACGGTGACCTCCTACTACCAGGACGTGCCGCCCGGCGCGACCATCGTGCTCCTCACCATCGCCGCGTTCATCGCGCTGAGCGTGCTGGCCGCCCCGCTCGCCCGCCGCCGCGCCCGCGCACTGGCCGCGGAACGGCCCGCCGGGGACCCCGCGGAGTGCGCGATTCCGGCCACCCGCGGGACCTCCGACGAGGTCGGCGTCTGACCGCGCACTGCCCGGGCTGGCACAATGGCCCGGCAAGCCGCAGACGTGAGGAGGCAACGGTGACGACCGCTGGACCGCCCGTGAAGGGCCGCGCCACCCGGCAGCGCGCCGCCGTGGCGGCGGCCCTGGACGAGGTCGACGAGTTCCGCAGCGCGCAGGACCTGCACGACATGCTCAAGCACAAGGGCGACTCGGTCGGGCTCACCACGGTCTACCGCACCCTCCAGTCCCTCGCCGACGCCGGCGAGGTCGACGTCCTGCGCACCTCCGACGGCGAGTCCGTCTACCGCCGCTGCTCCACCGGCGACCACCACCATCACCTGGTCTGCCGCGCCTGCGGCAAGGCCGTCGAGGTCGAGGGGCCCGCGGTCGAGACATGGGCGGAGGCGATCGCGGCGGAGCACGGGTATGTGAACGTGGCGCATACGGTGGAGATCTTCGGGACGTGTGCGGATTGCGCGACGGGGGCGTCTTAGCGGGCGGGGTTTCGAGCGAGGGCGACGGTTCGGTCCACCTGCCGATTGCTCGCGAGGATGGGCTGAGGGAGCGGCCCGAGGCGACGGCGCGCTTCTTGGTACAGCAGTTCCGCGTCGATGGTGTCCGGCCCCTCGTCCAGACCGTTGGCGAGCACATCGACGAGCGCACCGGTGAACGCCGTGTACCTGTCCCCCGGCGCGGCGATCGCGGTCCGGTCGGACGCTGCGAGCACCGTGACCTCGTCGGAGTCCGGCCTGATGTTGAAGACCCCGGGAAGAGAAGCGGACCCGGCCGCGCCGCTGTAGCAGCAGTCGAGAATGACGATCTTGTGCCGGGCCGCACTGTGGTTCAGCTCGCGCCGGATGGCGTCGAACGGCAGGGCTGTGTAGGGCGAGTTCGGCCGGGTGTCGCGTACGGCGAGACTCAGCTCGCCCGAGACCGAGTCGTACAGGCTGTGCCCGGCGAAGTACACGAGCAGTGTGTCCTCGGCCGCCTGCGCGGCGCGGTGCACGGCAACCAGGAGCGCGTCCCTGCTCGACGGGTTCGCCATCACGGTGGTGCGTTCCGAGGAGAAGGCCCCGCTCTCAGGGTCCGTCAGCAGGTACATCAGGTCACGGAGCCCCCTGTCGACCGCCGGCAGGTCGGGCAGTTCGGCGTAGGCGGAGGCACCGACCAGGACCGCGTTCGAGCGGGACGGGTCGGGAAGGTCCGCTGAGCGGAAGTCGTCCTCCAGCCAGGCCCAGGCCCGGTAGTCCTTGAAGTCCACCCGGACACGACGGAAGCGGCCGTGAAGCGCGGGGACCTCGTTATAGAGGGAATCCGACACGAGGAGCCCGTACGCGGACCGCGTCTCCCGCAGGTGGGCCGAGTCGGTGAGGCGCGAGGCACGGACCACGACCTCGCCTATGACGCCGAACTGCCGCACTTGGGCGTGGCCCCGGTCCATCGCGACCCGCAAACGCAAGGGGCGTCCCCGCAGCGCTTGGGCGAGGCCGTCGATGAAGCCGGGGACGGCCCTGTTCTCGTCCACTCCCTGGGGCAACAGGATGAGCGCGCCGTCCCCCTGATCCAGGCGGGCACACGCGTCACGGGAAACCCCCGCTGCCCGCAGCGCGTGGTCGAGAACCTCCCACAGGGCGTCCCGCGACGCGTGTCGGCTCACCATGTCGACGACGATGCACACCCGGGCGACCTCGCCCGCGGGGTGCGGGACGGACGGTGGACCGTTCTGAAAACGCAGCCCGACGACAGGTCCGTCGTCCGTCCGCTCAGTGACGACGCAGTCCTCCAAGGGAACTGGTACGTCCCCCGGCTCGCTCTCGTCCACAGCGACGAGGAACGCCACGGCCGCGGCTCCGAGCGGGCGCGCCCACCGCATGACGCTCGTCCAGTCGAACGGCACTCCGGTTCGCTTGACCTCCACGATGCAATGGCCACCGTCGAAGTCCCAGCGCCGTGCGCCCCACGGCCCGCGCGGACTCCTCCGTTCAAGGCGGATCCCCTGCGGGCCCAGGAAATCCGACAGGTCCTCGGCGATCTTCGCCTCCAGCATTCCGTCCCTGCTCGGTTGGGCGTACAGGTACAGGTACAGAAGTAGGTGCAGGAGCAGCAGGTCCGCATGGGGCAGGTCGACACGGGATCGGTCGAACGCACGCCGGACCTCCGAAGGACACCCGGGCAGCATCGCCTCGACATACTGGGCACACAGCCGGTCCCACAGATCGGCGGGGAGGTCGGTCTCGAAGCGCGCCACCAGATCCACCAGCGTCGTCACGAAGCCCCAGTCCGGCAGGACCGTACCGTCCAGATACTCGGCCAGCCGCACGTGCGGTGGATCAAGTTCCTCAGCCCACCCGGGCGAATGCCAGGACAGCGCGTCGCACATCAGCCGCAGCGACTCCGCGAGCCCGTCGCCCGACAAACGCAGCACCTCCACCGTCTCGGTGACGGCATCCCCCGCCACCCCCAACCGCGCCTGCAACGCCGGTCCCAGATAGGCGAACGGCGTCGCCGCTCCCTCTCCGCTCAGCGGCCACGCCGTGAAGTCCGAGGAGCGGCCGAGGAGGGACTCGATGCGCTCGCCCACCAGGCGGCTGCACGCGAGGAGTTCGGCGGTGGGGACGGCGTCGAGGAGGAGGTCCTTCGCCTCGGCCGTGAAGTCGAAGAGGCGGTGCCGGCCGGTGAACCGCGCGTCCCCGGTCGACGGCAGCGGCTGCACCAGTCCCCCGAGGACGACCTCGGCCAGCGGGGCGGCGCCCTGGCGCGGGTCGAGGCAGGCGTGGACGAGCTGCATCACCGGCACGGTGACCGGGGCCATCGCCGCCAGATGCGCGGCCAGGCGTACCGCCTCCGGTGACGCGGCGCGGCCGAAGTCCCGGACGGAGATCCGGCCCGGCTCCTCGACGGGCGGCCGTGCCGGCTGTGGTGTCCACAGGCGCACCGGCACGGGACGCCCGACGACGGTGGTGACGGCGGCCCAGGCCGCGAAGTCGGCGGGGGTGAGGTCCAGGACGGGCACCGGGACCGGCGGGGGCGGGGCGACGCTCGGCGGGAGCACGGGGTCCCGTACCGTCCAGGCGCTGTTGGGCGCACCCGGCCGGGGTGAGGTGACCTGCCAGGTGTCGGCCCGTACCCCGGAGCCCGCCCACAGGCGGCGGGGCAGGGTGTGGACGACCGCGGTGGGTCCGCAGCGGGCCCAGCGTTCGAGCACCGGGCGCAGCCGTCCCTCGCGCCAGGCGGCGGCCGCGCCGTCGGTCACGACCAGCACCATGGTCCGTCCGGAGACGTCCGCGACGGAGTCGGCGGGGCGGGTCTCCGGGCTGAGGCTCCACGGCCGTCCCAGCCGGACGCCGCCGGTCCCGGTGCCCGCGTCGCCGTCATCGCCGTACCGGATCTGGTAGGTGTCCACCTGGCGGAAGGCGCCGCTGCGTTCCAGGAGGGCCTTCAGCTCCGCGCACTGGCGTTCCCAGAGGAGCATGGACACGCCGTCGTCGATGACGAGGGCCAGCCGCAGCCACCGTTCGGGCCGTCCGCGCAGGACGACCTGCGGGGTGCGGGTGTCGGCCTGGAGGTCGGCGGTGGCGACCTCGTCGAGTTCGCTGTGGCGTCGGCTCGGCACCCGCCGTTTGAGGGGGCGCAGGGCCCGGCCGAGGGGCAGGGTCGGGCCGAGGGCCCGGGCGCCGGGCGTCCACAGGGCCTCCTCGGGCGCCTCGGTCGCGAAGGGGCCGGAGACCACGGGGAGGTGCGACGACGTCCGCCGCCCGGCGGGTTCCGTCGCCTCCGCCGCCGGCTCGGTGCGGACGTCGGGGCCGGTGTCCGCCCGGGCGTCGGGAGGGGTGGGGCCGGTGGCGGGGGCGGGCGGGTCCGCGGCGCGGGGCGCGTGGCCGGCCAGCGGGGCCTTCGGGCCGGACGGGATCCGGTCGGCGAGCCAGAGCACGTCGAGGAGGTCCTCGGGTTCCAGGGGCCGCCCGGCGTCCCCGAGGATCCTGCACAGCTCCTCGAACATGCCTCAGCCGTCCGCGTTGAGCCGGTGCAGGACGGTCTTCAGCAGCCCTTCGGCGTCCAGCCGGGCCCCTCCGGTGCGCAGGAACACCGCGTTGAGGAGCTGGTCGGTGGCGAGTTCCCCGAGGGCCCGCTGGGCCAGGAACGCCTGCACCAGGTCACCCGCCTCGGCGAGGGCCTCCGCTCCGAGATGGCCCGTGATGATCTCGCGCAGCCGGGTCTCGTCCGGGTCGCCGAGGTGCAGGGGCAGACAGCGGCGCCGGAACGCCGGCGGGAAGTCCCGTTCGCCGTTGCTGGTGATGACGACGACGGGGAACTCGGTGCAGCGGACCATCCCCCGGGTGACCGGCGCCGTGCCGTGGGGGTCGGCGGTGAGGACGTCGAGGTGCGCCTGGTCCTCGGGCAGCCTGGACAGTTCGGGGATCTCGAAGGTGCCCTCCTCGAAGATCGTGAGGAGGTCGTTCGGGAGGTCGAGGTCGCCCTTGTCCAGCTCGTCGACGAGCAGGACCCGGGGGCGCTCCGTGGCCGCGAACGCCGTGCCCACGGGCCCCAGCCGGAGGAAGGAGCCGATGCCGGGGCGGGTCTCGCCCGGCTCGCGGTCGAGGTTGCTCTCCTGGAGTCTGCCGATGGCGTCGTAGCGGTACAGCGCCTCCTGGAGCGTCGACCGGCTGTTGACGGGCCAGTGCAGGACGGGGCCCAGGTTCAGTTCATGGGCGACGGCGGTCGCCAGCGAGGACTTTCCGGTGCCGGGATGGCCGGTGACGAGCAGCGGCCTGCGCAGATGGACGGCCGCGTTGACGACGTCCGTCTCCTCGCGCCCGATCACGTACGGCGAGGCGCCGCGCGTGTCGTCCGAGGGGTCGGCGAAGCGCCGCCAGGGCGGGGCGGGCGGCAGGGTGACGTCCCGTTGCCGGCCGTCCCCGCGGAAGAGCCGCCACTCCTCGTCCTCGGCGGTGGAGCCGGTCGCTGCGGGGGCTTCCGTCTCGTGCTGTCGCGTCATCAGGAACTCGCCTCTGCGGAGTCGGGGGGAGCGGAAGGGGAGGATGCAACGGGTGCCGTGGGTGCTGTGGGTGCCGCGGATGCCTTGGGTGCCGTGGGCTCCGTCGGGCCGGTCAGGGGCAGGACCTCGGGCAGGGGGCGGTCGGCGGCCTCGAACAGCACGGCGGGGCACATCGCGTGGGCGGCGGGGTTCTCGCAGGCGCGGGCGCGGTAGGACTGCACGCGGGCGGGGAGCCCGTCGACCGCCGCCGCCGGGCGTACGGGGTCGAAGTGGGTGTCCGGCACCGGGCCCGGCGACTTCCGGTCCCACAGCACGACCGGGTAGCCCAGCTTGAGCGCCGTCTGCACCAGCCGGTCCCGGCCGCCGGGTCCGGCCCGTACGACGGCACGGGCGGCGTCGGCCTTGCTCTTCAGGGCGCCGTACGCGGCGTATCCCTCGGTGTGCCGGTCGTCCAGATAGACCACGGTGTCATTGTGCCGGGCCGCCCAGCGGCGCCGCAGTTCCGACCGGCGCCGCTCCTCGACCTCCTCGGAGGCCAGGGGCGCGCAGCGCAGGACGGTCGCCCACTCCACCCCCAGGAGGAGGGGCAGTTCGTCCTCGTCGTCGGCGCCGTTCCAGAAGTCCACCGGGAGGTGGACGGCGTCGGGCTGCAACAGGATCTCCACGACCGGGGGTTCCTCGGTGGCCGCGCGCAGCAGCGTCACCGTGCGTTTGATGCGGCGCACCACGTCCCGGGCCGAGAGCGGGCCCCCGCTCTGTTCGGCGGCCTGGCGGAGACCGTCCGAGCCCGTGTCGACCCACATCACGCAGGTGAAGCGTTCGCCGCTGTCCCGGTCGCCCTGGGCGGCGGTGCGTTCCGGTGGCGCCACGTCGAGCTGGGCCAGCACCCGGGGGTGTCCGCAGCCGGTGCCGAGCGAGCCGGGCCAGGCCAGTGCCTCGGCGCGCCGTTCGGCCAGGCCGCCCTCGTCGACGCCGAGCCGGTCGGCCACCCGGTCGCCCCACTCGTGCAGTGCGCGGCGGGCGTCGGGCAGCAGCGCGGCGATCAGTTCGGTGAACCGGACGACCGCGGGCACCAGTTGGCGTCCCGGGCGGGCCACGCTCTGTCCGCCGGTGTGGGCCTCGAAGTGCTCGGCGCAGGCCATGAGTTGATCGAGGGTGGGGCCCGGTTCGCCTTCCGCCGAGGGCGGCAGCCAGGCGCGCGCGAAGGGCTGGGCGGCGCGGACGGCGGCGATCAGCCGGGCCATCGGGGGCAGCACGGGGGTCCGGCCGAATATCTCGCGCAGCGAGGCGAGTTCGAGCGGGGAGAGCAGTCCGGGCGCGCCGTGGGCGCGGCCCAGGGCCAGCAGCAGGCCGGCGGCCCGGCGGTCCCGGGGGTGGACCACCTCCACGGCGGCGGCCATGGCCCGCTCGACGGTGAGCAGGGCGTGGGCGATCCGGTCGTCGGAGGGGGCGGCGCCGAGGCCCGCGCTCGGGCAGTGCGCCGTGATGTGCTCGACGCAGCGGGCGCGCAGGTCGCCGTCGCCGAACGCCTCGTGCAGGGCGAGCGCGAGCCGGCTGCGGCCGGTCGACGCGGGCAGCGGGGCGGGGCCGGGTGCCGTGAGGCGTTCCCGGGAGCCGTCCAGAGTGCGGACGTCGATGCTGACCGGTGACTGGATGCCGGGCATCCGGGTGCGGACGTCGGTGAGGAGCGCGGCCAGGTCCGGGCGCAGATCGGCGGCGTTGGTCTCCAGCCAGTCCAGGACGGCGTGCGAGAAGACACCGCTGCGCAGGGCGGGGTCGTTCTCGGCGACCTGGCCGGGGGCGGCCGCGCACAGGGCGAACTGTCCGACCGTGCGCCGCCGGACCGTGGGGAACGCGGCGACGGCGGGTCCCGTCGGCTGGTGGAGGTGCTCCAGGAAGGTGGCGCAGGCGTCGAAGAGCAGCACCTGCTGCCCGAAGCCGTCCAGATCGTCGCGCTGGAGGTACTCCATGAGGTTGGCCGTGTCGATGCAGCGCTTGTCCTTCGGGGAGGCGTCGGGGCACAGCAGCAGCCGCCGCTCGTCGTGGCCCAGGACGCCGTGGCTGCCCCAGAAGACGTAGAGGAGGTCGCCGGTGCGGCCTTCGAGGCCGTCGGTGAAGGCGTCCATGACCTCGTCGCGGGTCCACACGGGCCGCCAGACGAGGTCGCCGGACCCGGTCAGCGGTTCCAGCCGGCGTCGGCTGTCCTCCTCGGGGGCCAGCAGGAGCTGGATGTTCTTCTCGGGCACCCCGCCCTTGCGCAGCCACTTGTGGAAGCGCAGGGCGTCGTCCACCGCGCCGGGCAGGTCCCAGCCGGAGTGCCGGGGGTAGCGCTCGATGCCGACGACCACGGCGTGGACGCGTGCCGGGTCGTCGACGGTGTTCAGCCCAGCCATGTGCCGACGGCGTCCCACACCTTGCGGTTGGACCAGTAGGCGCTGTGCGAGAAGGGGAACGGCTGGCGGTTGTCGACCTCGTGGTCGGTGGCGACCTCGGGGAAGACCTGCGCCGCGCGGAAGGAGAGCAGGTCGCGCGGGTCGTAGAGGTTGAGCCAGCGGCGCGGGAAGTGCGCGGGCGGGCGGTCGGGGTGCCGGAGGGAGACCAGCGCCCCGGCTTCGTAGAAGAAGGGCGCCTGCGAGCCCACGGTGATCAACTGGTCGACCCGCTCGATCCCCTCCTCGATCAGCAGGTCGACGCAGGCGACCCCGCCGAGGCTGTGGGCGATCAGGGTGACGCGGTCCCCGGGGGCGTGTTCGACGGTGCGGCGGATCAGCCGGCGCAGTTCGTGGCCCCGGGCCTGGTAGCGCAGGATGTCGCCGACGGCGGGCAGGACGAAGTCGTCGTTGTGGGCGCCGCGGCGGCGCCTGGCGTGCCAGGTCAGGGCGCGCAGGGCGGGGGTGGCGGCGGCCTTGGCGACGGCTCCCGCCAGGGTGCGGCCCTGGCTGTGCAGGTCGGAGGCGAGCAGGGTGAGCAGGGCGTCCCGCTGAAGGCCGTCGAGGGCGTCGGCGCCGTGGTCCGCCGCGTCGGTGAGGGTGGCGGCGACGACGGCCCGGGCGAAGGCGTGCCGGTGCTCGTGGCCGCCCTCGTCGGCGGTGGCCGCGGCGTCCCGTAACTCCGGTGATCCGGCGACGGCGCGTACGGCGCGGTCCAGGGCGTCGTCCAGCCCGTGTTCCGCGAAGGCCGCCCTGACCTGCGGGGGCGGGGTGTACGCGGTGAGCTGTTCGAGGAGCTTCCGGGACGGGCTCTGGCCCCGTCCGTCTCCCGAGGGGGCGGCCGGGCGCAGGCCCAGCAGGCGCAGTTCGTAGCCGGGGTCGCGGTAGAGGACGCCCCAGACGGCCACGGCCTCGTCGTCGTCGCGGCCGCCGCCGGACTCGGTGTAGCCGGGGATGCTGACCCCGCCGAGGGCCAGGTCCGCCCCGGCCTCGCGTCCCCAGAAACAGCCCCGGGTCTCGATCCCGGGCCGTAAGCCCGCGAGGCGGGACCTCACGGTGTCCAGTGTGGTGCCGTAGGACTCCTCCCGGACACCGGTGCCGTGCACGAAGACCACCGAGCGAACCACCGAGCGAACCTCTGAGCGCTGCACGTTCCCCCACCCCGACGACGCAGGGGGCCGGGCGTCCTCGCGCGGCCCCGGCCCGATGCTAGTGCGGGCGTCCGGCGCCGGGAGGAAATCCGCCGAAACGGTCCGTCCGTCCCCGCGCCGTCCGTCCCCGCGCCGGGTGGCTACGAGCCGGCGGACGGGTCGGGGGCCGAGCCCTCCATGGCGAGGAGTTCCTCGTTCGGGATCGCCCCGCCGAAGCGGCGGTCCCGGGAGGCGAACTCGACGCAGGCCCGCCACAGGTCACGGCGGTCGAAGTCCGGCCACAGCACGTCCTGGAAGACCATCTCGGCGTACGCGCTCTGCCAGAGCAGGTAGTTGGAGGTGCGCTGCTCGCCGCTCGGGCGCAGGAACAGGTCGACGTCCGGCATGTCCGGGTAGTACAGGTACTTCGCGAGGGTCTTCTCGTTGACCTTCGACGGGTCGAGGCGGCCCGCCTTCACGTCCTCGGCGAGGGCCTGCGCGGCGTCGGCGATCTCGGCGCGGCCGCCGTAGTTCATGCAGAAGTACAGGGTGAGGCGGTCGTTGCCCTTGGTCTGCTCCTGGGCGACCTGGAGCTCCTTGGCGACCGACTTCCACAGCTTCGGCATCCGGCCCACCCAGCGCACCCGGATGCCCAGCTCGTCGAGCTGGTCGCGGGTCTTGCGGATGAAGTCGCGGTTGAAGTTCATCAGGAAGCGCACCTCGTCGGGCGAGCGCTTCCAGTTCTCGGTGGAGAACGCGTACAGGGAGATGTTGCGCACACCGATCTCGATCGAGCCCTGGAGCACGTCCAGGACCCGCTCGGCGCCGACCTTGTGGCCCTCGGTGCGGGGCAGCCCGCGCTCCTTCGCCCAGCGGCCGTTGCCGTCCATGACGATCGCCACGTGCTCGGGCACCAGCTCACCGGGGAGCTTCGGCGCGCGGGCGCCGGAAGGGTGCGGCTCCGGCGCCTTGTACTCCCGACGCTGCCGCCCCAGGAACCCGCGTACGACCATGTGCCTCTCGTCTCCTCTGTCGCTTGCCGTGTGTGTGCTGCTGCTATTTCTCTACGTACCGCAGGGAGCGCAGGCCGCGCTCCAGATGCCAGTGCAGGTAGGCGGAGACCAGTCCGCTGCCCTCCCGCACGTGCCGCGGCTCGCACGCGTCCGCGGTCTCCCAGTCTCCCGTGAGCAGCGCGCCCAGCAGGAGGAGGGTCTGCGGTGAGGGTACGACGCTGCCGGCCACCCGGCAGTCGGCGCAGACGCTGCCCCCGGAGGCGACGGAGAAGAACCGGTTCGGTCCCGGCATGCCGCACTTCGCGCAGGCGTCGAAACTGGGCGCGTAGCCGTTGACGGCGAGGGAGCGCAGCAGGAACGCGTCGAGGACGAGGTGGGGGGCGTGCTCGCCCCGGGCCAGCGTCCGCAGGGCGCCCACCAGCAGCAGGTACTGCTGGACGGCGGGCTCGCCCTCGTGGTCGGTGAACCGCTCGGCGGTCTCCAGCATGGCGGTGCCGGCGGTGTAGCGCGCGTAGTCGGTGACGATGCCGCCGCCGTACGGCGCGATGGTCTCGCTCTGGGTGCACAGCGGCAGCCCGCGTCCGACCAGCTCGCTGCCCCGGGAGAAGAACTGCACGTCGACATGGGAGAACGGTTCGAGCCGCGCCCCGAACTTCGACTTGGTCCGCCGCACCCCCCGAGCCACGGCCCGCACCCGCCCGTGCCCGCGCGTCAGCAGGGTGATGATCCTGTCGGCTTCTCCCAGCTTCTGGGTCCGCAGCACGATGCCGTCGTCCCGAAAGAGACTCACCGGGCACCCCCGCGGTCTTCCGGCTGGGGGCGCGGGGGTCGTCCCCCGCAATGAAGCAGCATGATGCGGTCGGCTTCCCCGAGCTTCTGGGTCCGCAGCACGATGCCGTCGTCCCGGAACAGGCTCACCGGACGCCTCCGGGGGCGTGGACGGGCGTACGGGGCTGGCTCATGGGTTCATTCTCGCCTACGGCGGAGCGGTGCGGGGCCGCCCGTCAGGATCCCCCGGTGGTGCGAGGGGATCCTGCTGTGGGCGGCGCCGCTGCCGCCGGTGGCGGGGCGGTGATCAGTCGGGGTCCGGGGTCGTGCCGTTGGTGCGGGCTCGGACCTGGCCCGGGACGCCGTTCGGGGAGTGGGCCGGGTCGGCGGCCTCCCAGAGCAGGTTGAAGCGGCGGATGAGGGGGTCCACCTCGTTCGCGCGGGCGTTGATCGTCGTCGAGGAGTTCACGCTGAGCTGGTCGGCGTGGATCTCGTACGACAGCGCGCCGTCGAACACGATGAAGTCGATCATCTTGCCGCGCCGGAAGTACGGCGGGAGTTCCTCCAGGGCGACGACGCGGACGTCGATGCCCATGTCCCGCTGCTCGGTGCAGATGGGTACGAGCGCGGCGAACTCCTCGGGCCGTTTGACGATGAACAGCCGCCGTACCCGGATGCGCCGGGCCGGGTCGAGGATGGCCTCGCGCTGGGCGGTGAGATAGCGGCCGGCCGGTTCGGTGGACCAGAAGCCGTCGTCGACGACGGTGGTGCTGATGGCGTCGATGCTGTGCCGGGTGCATTTGGTGAGCGTCATCAGCCAGTCGTGGTTCTCGCCGGAGGACTCGGCGCTCAGGCTGGTGAGGTCCTCCATCACCCCGGCGAGCCGGTTGATCTCCTCGTGGGCGAACTCGTGGAGGATCTCCGGGCCCCCGGAGACGACCTTGGTGGCGTTCTCGGCGAGCCGGGGCACGCCGTCGTCGCGGAGTTTCTCCACCTCGTTGAAGAGCTTGGTGGCCTTGCCGATGTCGGCGAAGCGCTTGTCCACCGAGTCCTTGACGGCGTGCATCTGGTTCACGAAGGAGACCAGGAACTGCACGATCAGGACGATGCCGCCGCACAGGACCGACAGCACGAGCTGCCAGGGTCCTTCCTCGTCGGCGCCGACGACATTGGTGAGCAGATAGACGGCGCCGCCGACCACCACGGTGACCAGCAGTTTCTGGGTCACGTGCCGGGCACCTGTGTAGGGACTGATCGGACTCGTCGGTGCGTTCATCTCGCTTTCTCCCCCCGTTGGGATCGTGCGTGAAACGGTGTGCCGTGTGCCGTGCCGTGCCGGTGCGGTCAGGGCGCGGCGAGCGCGTCGCGCCGGGTGAGGTTGCGCAGCGCGAGCTGGTCGCGGATGCGCTGGGCCAGGGTGTTCCACTGCCGGGTGTAGCCGGCGTCCTTCTCCAGTTCCTCCCAGGTGGTGCGCAGGGCGCGGTCGACGCGGGCCTGCGGCATCCACAGATGGAGCAGATGGTCGACGAGCGGGCGCAGCACCTTCAGTGCGGCGGTGCCGTCGTCGGTGCCGATCCGCAGGCCGTCGAGTTTGTCGTTGACGGTGGTCAGCAGCCAGTCGTGCAGGGCGAGGTCCTCGCAGAGCCCGGCGGCGACCGCGGGTCCGGTGCCGCGCGGCAGCAGCAGTTCGACGATCCGCAGGCCGTCGTCGGCCTTGGTGAACCGCAGGGACGCCGGTTCGCCGTCGGCGGCGGGTGCCGCGGTCCAGCGCAGCGCGGTGTCGGCGGTGTTGAGCGGGGTGTCGTAGTCGAGGAGGCGGTGGGTGCGGGAGATCCGGGCGAGGAGGCTCTCGGCGATGGAGCCGATGTCGAGTTCGCCGGGCTGGTGTCCGGTGAGGAAGCCCTCGGTGACGGATTTCTCGGCGAGCCGGCCGACGGGGACGAGGGTGCCGGGGCGGACCAGGTAGTAGCCCCAGGGGCGGCGCCGGTCGGGGCCGTCGGCGGGGGCGGAGAAGTACGCCGTGGACTGGAGGACCCGTCCCTCGACCAGGACGGCGCGGGCGGTGACGGTGCCGACGGCGCGGATCCGGGCGCCGGTGGCGGTGGGCAGCCGGCAGTCGACGCCGGTGAGGACGTCCGGGGAGACGGCGTGCCGGTTGGGGTGCCGGGAGACCCGTACGCGTTCGTCGGCGCGCAGCCGCAGGAGCTGGACGGCGGTCGGCTCGTCCACGGCGTCGCGGGTGGGCAGCAGACAGGTGCGCACCTCGCCGCAGACGAGGGCGGGTCCCTCCGGGGTGCCCAGGCCGGCCGTCATGTCACAGCCCCGGCGGGAACACGTAGGAGGTGCGGTCGACGACGCCCGCGGGCACGCTGACGCCCTCGCCCGCGGCCCGTTCGGCGACCATCGCCAGTGCCTCGGCCTCGACGTGGACCTGGTCGAGGATGACGCGTACGGCGTGCTCGACGGGCAGGAACCGGGCGGGCAGGACGCTGCACGTGACGTAGGCGGTGAAGGGCGCGGCCGTGGCGTTGAGTTTGAGCACGGGCGGCAGGGCGTCCCAGTCGGCGGGGAAGTCCTTGCCGGACCAGTCGACGGGGGTCATGACGGCGCGGCCGTTGTCGCGGAGCAGTCCGAGGCGGACGAGCTGCCACACGGAGGCGAGGAAGGCGCAGGACCAGAGGCGTTCGTCCTCGGGGCCGTTCCACAGTTCGACGTCCATGAAGACGGAGTGGCCGCGGGCGCCGGTCTCGGCGGGCGGCTGCCAGACGGCGCCGCTGGCGTCGAGGGCGGCGGAGGTGCGCTGGGTGGGGGCGCGGCGGCCGTTGGTGAGCCAGCCGGTGCGGCCGACGGGCGGGCGGAAGCCGTTGCTGCCGGGCGGCGGCAGTTCGACGAGCCGGTGCAGCACGGCCTCGGCGAGCGGGGTGCGGTCGCGGGGGGCCGGAGTGCCGGTGACGGGTGAGGGGTTCGCGCAGCCGGACTCGCGGGCCAGGTAGTCGATGGTGAGCCCGGCTTCGGCGGCCGCGGCAAGCAGTGGCGGTATGAGTTCGGCGGGGGTGGAGAGCCGGGAGAAGTAGTCGTCGATCAGGAAGCAGGTGCTGATCCGGGGCCGCCGGCCGGCGGGCAGCGGGCCGGTCCCGGCGCGGGCGGCCTCCACCCAGGGGCGTACGGAGGCGAAGTGCCGGCGCAGCCTGGAGGGCCCTTCGGCAAAGTCCTCCATGTACAAGTGGCCTAATTCCAGGGAGAGATGGGAGAACGGCACGGATTCCGTGCGGGGTTCGGCGCTGGTCTCCCGGAAGACCGTTTCCGTTCCGCTCACAACTGCCCCCAGAACTTGTCGTCGGTGAGCCGTTGTGCGAGGTCTCCCATGGCCTGCCAGGTCTCGTTGTTGGCGATTCGCCGGTCGTGCACGTCGTCGTCGGTGATGAGGCGTTCCTGCCACTGGAGGACGGGTTCCAGCGGAATGGACGACAGCACCCGGGTCTTGCCGATGCCGCGGCCCGCGGCGAGTTCTTCGAGGTCTTTGTCGCACTGCCGCATCCACGCGTACTGGGCGGGCGAGACCTGTGACCACAGCGGTGATTCGAGATCGGGTACGGCGGCCCGTACGAAGCGGATGGAACCGTTGAGCGCGTCGGGCAGATGTCCCATCGCGATACCGGCCTGGACGATTCCCTGCTTTCCGTACACGAGTTCGGCCGCGGCCATGACGTGCTGGCGGGTCCAGCGGTGGTAGACGAGCCAGCGGTTCTTCAGCCGGCCGAGGCCGCCGCGCGGTGAGGTGGCGGCCAGCGCGAGATCCATGGCGTAACTGCGGCCGGCGCTCAGGTCGATGATGATGACGTCGAATTCACGCTTCAGCCGCAGGACGAGATCGACGCAGCGGTGGAGGTTCTCCTCGTCGGTGACGAATTCGCCGCCGGTGCGGTCGCCGGGCAGCAGCACCAGCCGGCCGGAGCCGCCGGGCCGGCTGCGCAGCACGGGGTGTTCGGTGCGGGCCCACACGTCGACCCGCAGCGGTTCACCGGTCTTGCCCTTGAGGTAGGAGTGGAGTCCGCGGCCCTCGGCCTCGGAGAGGACGTCGGGCAGGTCGAAGACGGCGGCCGCGGTGGGCGAGCCGAAGTCGAAGTCCAGGTAGCAGACGTCGTCCCCGTCCAGGGCGCGGTGATAGGCGAGGTTGGCGCTCGTGACCGAGCGGCCGGTGCCTCCCTTGTCGGAGGCGGCGAAGACGAGCACCGGTCACACCCCCCGCCCGACGCCCCGGGCGCGGGCCAGGGTGTCGAGCCGGATCAGGACGCCGAGGGCCAGCGCGTGGGCGGTGCCGGGCTGTTTGTCGACGAGCCGCCGGGCGCGGCGCAGATCGGCCTCGATGCCCTTGAACTCTTCTCCCTGGGGGCTCTTGGGCGTGGGGGCCGGCTGTTCCATCTGCTCTTTTCCGAAGAGGTGGGCGGCCTCGCTGAGGGCCGCCTGGGCCAGTGCGGAGATGTCGGCGCTGCGGATCGGGTCCTGGGCGTAGAGGGCGTGCGCGGCGACCATGCACTCGGTGACGCGCTCGGTGATGCTCCAGGACAACGGGCCCTGGCGGACCGGTGATTCGGGGTAGACGGCGTGCACGTTGTCCCAGAGGCCGACGCCGTCGCCGTCGGAGACCCGGCGCTGCCAGAGGTGGTCGAGGATGTCCTCGGCGAGCCGCAGCAGCCGGTCCTGGGAGGCGATGTTCCGCGACAGTGAGCAGAGTTGGATGGTCCGCTTGAGCAACTGGGCGGAGAAATCACCCATGGTCCACTTCATGGCCGGGCCGAGTTCCTCACTGCCGAGCAGCGGGAGGGTGACACCGGGGTTGTGCAGTTCGACCGCCGGGTCGTCGCGGGTGGTGCCGCTGGTGATGCGGCCGCGTTCGGCGAGGCGTTCCATGACGGCGACGGTGCGGGTGAGGTCGTCGTCGGTGGCGCGGCGGCGGACCAGGTCGTGGACGAGGATGGAGGCCACGGAGAGGGAGAAGTACTCCGACTCCAACTGCTGGAGGGTGGTGCGCCAGGGGATCTCCTCCAGCGGCCAGGTGGCGCCGTCGAAGCGGGCGATGGCGGACCAGTACTGCTGGGTGATCTCCCAGCGCAGCCGGAGGGCGTCGGCGAGCTTCTGCTGTTCGGCGTTGAGCAGACCGAGGACGAGGGTGCGCTCGGAGGACAGGTCGGGGATGCCGTCGAGGGCGACCACGGTGAAGTACAGGTAGGGCACGGCGCGGGCGGCGCCCTGGGGCTGTTTGCCGACCTGTTCGGCGGTCTCGGGCTCCAGTTCGACCTCGGGGGCGCCCTTCACCAGGCTCCAGGCCCAGCCGCACTCGAACAGGCGGTTCTCGTTGCGGAGTTGGTCGGTGACGTCGGTGTCGAGACCGAGGGTGACGCTCTCGGTGATGAGGGCGCGCAGCGATTTGAAGCGGTCCTGGAAGCGCTGGAGGACCTGGCGGTCGGAGAGCCGGCCGCGGCCGAGCAGCCGGGCGAGCGCCTGGCCCTGGTCGGAGCCGATGTCGACGACGTTGACGGTGAAGGAGCGCAGCAGGCTCACCATGGCGGCGGTCAGCCGGGCGCTGGTCTCCTCGCGGAGCTTGTCGATCCGGGCGAGGGTGGAGGCCCGCTGGGTCTTGCCGCGGTAGACCTTGAGGAAGCCGAGGGTGGCCAGACACAGGGTGATCGACATGGAGTAGGAGTCGACCACTCCCAAGTCGCGCTGTTCCGGGGTGAGTTCGACTTCGGGGTCCTCGGCGGCGAAGTAGTAGCCGCCGGAGAAGGTGGGGCTCTGCGGGCTGCGGTGCTTCCCCATGAAGTCGGCGAGGATCTCCACCAGGTTCGCGGGGATCTCGCTGGAGTCGCCGGCGTGCCGCAGGGCCCTTTCCACGTCGAGCTGGGTGGTGTCGGGGTCGTCCAGCCGGAACGGTTCGATCTCGGTGGCGGGATAGAGCAGGCAGAGCAGTCGCTCGGCGTCGGCGACGCTGCTACGGCCGCCCCATTCGCCCCAGTCCCATTTACCGTCGTCGAAGGAATGGCGGGCGACGGCCTGCCACACCTCCAGCAGATTCTGTCTCGGCTTGATCTGCATGCCCATTCCCCTCGCACAGGCCCGTCACCATGGAAAAGCGGTTACGACGTCATTCTTTTCGTCGGCCGCGCGCCAGGATCATTCCGGTGTATCCGTCACGAACGAGATCGCTCGTATTCAGGCGCTGAATGTCCACGCCGGGTTCGACGAGATCACCGAGTGCGGTCCGGACGTCTTCCTTGTCGATGTCACGGGCCGGGAACTCGATATCGCCGACGCGATATCCCTGGGAATGTTCCATGAATGCGGTGGCGAAAGGAGCGCCGGGCCTGAGGGCGTGCATAAAGCTGCGCACGGCGTTCTGGAATTCTTCGAGGGAGGTGGTGATGGATTCGGCGACGAAGAACATCGTGCCGACGTCCCAGCCGGGCTCTGCGGCGCCCAGCTCGAACACGCTGCCCGCGATCGGGTCCTGGACGACCCTCTTGAAGCGCTCGCGGGGGTTGTCCACGTCCGCGTAGCCCTTGCGGCCGCACAGGACCTTCCAGAACGGGTCCCAGTGGGCGTCGTACCAGTCGCGCTGTCCGAGGAGGTAGCCGCGGTTCTGCGCCGAACGCTCCAGAAGGGTGATGCTCTCGCACCAGGGGAGCATCGTGAAGGCCGGATAGAGATTCGGGCCGGCACCTACGTCAATACCGCGCGGAACGCGATCACCTCCCTCGAAATGATCACTGAAATGATCGCGTACGAGAGTGATGATCTCCTCGTCGACAGCCTGCATGACGAGGTAGTTGTGGCCGATGTACTGGTGGGGATCAAAGTCGTCCCACCGTACGTCTGCATTCAGCGTCCGATCGGCGGCGGTTGGCGGTCCGGAGGTCATGGTTAAGCGTAGCAGCCCGTGGGGGTCTTGAAGGCGCTTCCGCGCAGGGTAATGATTGGGCGATCGAGCAGCAAATAACACAAAGCCGAAATCCGTCGACACTCACAAGGGGACGGGATGACTCCTCTTCCGGGAGATCGTTTTCTGTCGGGCGCCGGTTCGATCGTGAGCCAGGTGTCCGGCCCGATGGCCGGCCAGGGGTCAGGGGGCGGGCCACTGAGGATCAGGGCGGTCACCGAGGACGATCTCTCCCATGTCGTCCGGCTCGACGCGGCGGCCTTCCCCGCCGACCCCTACCCGTTCTTCGTGCTGCGCCAACTGCTCACCGCGTTCCCGGAGTTCCTGCTGGTCGTGGAGGACAGTGCGAAGGATCTGCGCGGCTATGTGCTGGCCACGCCGCCCTACGACGCGCAGAGCTGGATCCTCAGCCTCGGCATCACCCCCGAGCTGCGCCGACAGGGCCTGGGCCGCGAGCTGATGACCCGCATCCTGGCCCTGCTCCGGACGAAGGGCACCCACTCGGTGTGGCTCTCCGTGGAACCCGGCAACGACTCGGCGGTCGCCCTCTACCGCGCCCTCGGTTTCGTCCCGGAACCCCAGGGCCCCCGCCTGGACTACTTCGGCCCGGGCGAACACCGCCTGCTCATGTCACTGGCCCTGTGAACCGCCGTACGTAACGCCGCTGCCAGGGAGTCTCCACGGCGTGCCGGTCGTAGTGCCGGCGCACGAACGCGACCGCCTCGGCGGCCGGGACGCCGTCGAGCACCGCCAGACACGCCAGCGCGGTCCCGGTCCGGCCACGACCGCCGCCGCAGGCGACCTCCACCCGCTCACCGGCGGCCCTGCGCCAAGCCTCCTCCAGGGCGGCCCGGGCGTCGTCCCGGTCCACCGGCAGCCAGAAGTCCGGCCACCGCACCCACCGGGCCTCCCACGCCACCTCGGGCGGCGCCGCCCCCAGCAGATACACCCCGTACTCCGGCGGGGGCCCGTCCGCCGCCATCCCCCGCCGCACCCCCCTCCCCCGCACCAACCGCCCGGACGGCAACCGCAACACCCCGCCCGCCGCGGGATCCCAGCCCGCGCCGCCCTGACCGTCGTAGCTCTCCATCCGGCCATTCGACCTCGCCCCACCCATCCCAGGCAACCAATCCCTCCCAACCCGTGGTCTGGAGGGCGAGGAGGGGGTTCATGCAGGTCGAACTGGAGGAGCGGTTCCAGGAGTTCGTCAGGGCGCGGTGGTCACGGTTGGTCCGGACCGCCTATCTGCTCACCGGCGACGTCCATCACGCGGAGGATCTGACGCAGACCGCGCTCGCGAAGGCGTACCGGTCGTGGCGGCGGATCGCGCGCAGCGACAATCCGGAGGCGTACGTCCGCCGGATGCTCGTCACATGCAACAGCGACCGGTTCCGCAAGCGGCGGGTCGCCGAGGCGCTGACCGCCGCGCCGCCCGAGCGGGTGGGGCAGGACGATCCCGCCGGGCGGCTGTCGGAGCGCGGTTCGCTGATGGCGGGGCTCGCCCTGCTGCCCGCGCGGCAGCGGGCGGTGGTGGTCCTGCGGTACTGGGAGGACCTGTCGGAGGCGGAGGTGGCCGAGGTGCTCGGCTGCTCCACCGGCACGGTCAAGAGCCAGGCGTCGAAGGGGCTGGCCAAGTTGCGTACGTATCCGGGACTGGCGCCCAGCCGCACGGTCTCCGGCCGGGAAGGAGGCGGCAGATGAGCGGGCAGGAAGACGAGCGTTTCGAGGAGCGGCTGCGGGAGCTGCTGACCGAGGACGCCGAGACGGTCCGGCCGGCGCCGGCGCCGTACCCGGCGATCCGGCGGCGCGGGCTGGCCGAGCGGCGCCGCCGGGTCGCGGCGGTCGGCGCGGCGCTGGTGACGCTGGCCGCGGTGCCCGCGGGGGCGTACGCGCTGGCGGGGACGGACAAGGACCGCGGCGCGGACACCGCGGCCCCGAAGCCGACGGTCAGCGCCCCGCGGACCCCGGCCGCGGACCCCGCGCCCGCCGGTCCCGGCCGCCCGGCGACGCCGGGGCAGTTGGTGGACGGCATCACCTTCGAGCAGGCGGCGGACGGTCTGGCGAAGTGCCTGAAGGCCGAGCGCACGACACTGGGCGGTCATCGCGATCTGCTCGGCGCGCCCGAGGACTACCGGATCGTCCTGGCGATGCCGAAGACCGGCGACTCCAACTCCCCGGGCGACGGCCTCTACGTCGTCGGCGTGCGGGAGCGGCAGACGGACTCCCGGGTGATCTGCACCCTGGAGGACGGCGTCGCGTCCGGCATCAACGTCAGCTCGTCCGACGCCAACGGCCCGGACGTGGGCGCGGTCGTGCCCGACATCAACGGCGGCAAGCTGTACCGGCAGTCGGTGCTGGACGACGGCGCCTGGAAACTCCCGTTCCGCTGGGGCGCGATCGGCACGGTCGAACCGTCCGTCGCCGAGGTGACCGTCTCCTACGGGAGTGGCCCCGCCGTTCCCGCCGCCCTGGACCACGGCTGGTTCGTCGCCACCGGCACCCTGGACCGGCAGGTCACGCTGGCCCCGCGCGTCAGGGGCTACGACGAGGCAGGCACGCTGGTCTACGACTCCGACACCGACCCGACCTACCAACGGCAGCTCTAGACAAGGGAGTTACCCCCCACGGGCGTTCAGGACGGCGTACCGGCCGCCGCCGCCAGCAGGCGCGTCACGTCGTCCGCCCGCAGGGTCAGCGCGGCGCCCACCGTCGCCAGCACCTCCCGCTCGGCGGGCGTGTAGGGCCCGTCGGCGAGGGCGATACGGGCGCCCTGGAGCAGGATCGACTCCCGGCCGACGGTCGCGAGGTGCGGGGCGAGCGGGTCGAGGGCCTCGTGCAGCTCTATGGCGAGCCCCGGCCCGCAGGGGTCGCCGTAGCTGTGGCCGGTGTCGGCGGCGAGGGCCGCGACGAGGGCGGCGAGCTGCTCCTGGGTGCAGTCGGTGAGACCGGCCGCGCGGACCGCTCCCGCGGCCGTCTCCAGGGCCTGCCGGGCGCAACTGTCGTCGGCGGAGAGCACCGCGAGGGCGACGGTGTGCACGGCGTCGCGGAGCATCGCGGAGAAGCGGGTGGTGGTCGGATGGTCGAGCGCGTCGGTGCCGTACTGCTGCTGACAGGCGGCGCATTCGACGACGGGCCCGGTCTCGCCGCGCGGCAGGACGGGCACGCCGAGGAAGGTGAAGCGGCGCCGGCCGGTCAGCCGCTGGTAGTTGCGGTCGCCGCCGCAGCCGGGGCAGAAGAACTCGCCGTCCCCGACCGGCGTCCACGCGGTGCGGGTGCCCACGATGCGGGCATGTCTGGTGCCCCGGCCGTCTCGTCCCCGTCCTGGCAGCACGTCGCACCTCCGTAACTCCCCCACCGCCTTGCGGGCGTGAGCGAGGCCCCCACGGCAACATCGCCGTGTCTGCGTGATGTTAGCCACATCCGGGAGGAGTAGTCAGCACCTGGGACGAGACCTTTCCGTGACCTCCACGTACGGGTGGCCGAGAAACGACGGAGCCCCGGCCGCCGTACCCGGCGATCGGGGCTCCTGAACTCCCGGGAGGAGTGATCAGCGCGTGGCGCGGTTGACGGCGGAGACGACCGCCTTCAGCGAGGCGCGTGTGGTGTTCGCGTCGATGCCGATGCCCCACAGGACCTTGCCGTCGATGGCGCACTCGATGTACGAGGCGGCCTGCGCGGAGGCGCCCTCGCTCATGGTGTGCTCCTGGTAGTCCAGCAGGCGTACGTCGATGCCG